>DASPGQ010000086.1 GCA_035620555.1 Vicinamibacteria bacterium | reverse complement strand
CATCGCCGCGATCAACATCGAGCGGAGCGCGAACGAGCGAAGACAATCGGGCTCGGTGCTCTTCGTCGACATGGACGGAGTTCTGGACGGGAGAGCGAAGCCGGCTTTCCTCGCGCGCAAGGAGGTTAGCCCCAACGCGGGAGCCCGCCCCGAAGGTCTCAAGAAATCGAACGGGGGTCGCTTCGTCTGGACCGCGAACCAGCGTGATGGCGGCAGCCTCTCCCGATTCGAGATTGCGGAGACGGTCGCGATCCCCTGACGACAGGGTTCGCGTCGATCCTATTGGCTCGTGGGCTCGCGAGGACTCGGATCCAAACCTCGGACGAAGAACTCGTCCACGATCTCGCCGTCGATGTTCTTGAAATAGAAGCGCGCGAGCGCGGGATCCCCTCGATAGGCGAATGTGGCGAACAGGGCCCCTGGCTTCGCGCCCTGATTGGACGTGTAGCGGAAGGCCCACCAAGGGCCATCGCGATTCTGGTCGCGTACGCTCTTGCCGCCGAGTCCGCTGACGAAGGCGAAATTGCGCCCTTCATCCTCGAGCGTGCCTGGATCATCGACCGCGAGCTGGAAGGGATCCTCGGTGCCGGCGATCGTCGGCTGGTCGTAACGGGACATCAAGAACGTGCGCGAGTAGGAGTGCTCGTGGCCCGTGGCCACGATGGCACCGCCGCGCCGGGACTCCTCGTAGACACCCCAGCCGGTGTCATCGTCCTTCTCGCCGAGCTGCATCGATGTCATGTTCTTGTGCCAGCTCGAGATTCTCCAGGGCGAGCGCGACCTGGCCAGTGCTTCGCGGATGAAGAGGTCGTGACCTTCCCCGATGATGTCCGGGCCGGTGAAAACCATCGTCAGTCCGCGCCAGCCGATCACGCATTTCACCGCGACTTCCCCCTCCCAGGGGATTCCCAGCCGCAGCAGACGCCGGGCGAGTCGTTCTTGGTAGCCTCCGCGGTCGTAGAATCGGTCCTTGTCGTGGTTGCCGACGGAAGCGAAGTAGGGAAACTCGGGACCGAGTACCTGGTCGATCTGCTGCTCCCAGGCTCTTGGGTCGTCCTCGTAGTCGAAGTCACCCTGGTGGATTACTGCCTGCGCCCCCTCCAACTTGACGAGGCTCAGCACCCTTTCCGACCATTTGTTGTGCCCCTGGTCGGCGAGAAAGGCCACCGTCAGATCGGGCGGCATCTCCTCTTCGAGGAGCGGCCCTTCGGCTATAAAGCGCCGCTCTTCCGCGACGGGGCCCGCGCTCGGACCCCCGCACGTCAGCCCCACTCCCAGGAGCGACAGAAGCAGCAATCGATGGGGCGACCTCCGGATGATGCGCGAAGCACGGGAAACGATTGCTCGCTTCGTTCCCGTACCGGACGTCGCTTTCTGGACGCGTTCCATCGGATAATGTCCCTTTCTCTGGTCAGCGCTCGATCGGTTCGCTTGATGTTTACCGGCGACGGGGCGGCGAGCCCGACACCAGAGATCACCGGGGGGAAGGGATGCTCTGTTCAAAGATTCTAGCGAAGCTCGCCGACCGGCACAATCGCTTTCGGCGGTGCTCCTCCGCTTCTGCCGTTGACACGCTTCGAAGCGTCACCTAGTTTAGACATGAGGTATGAAACTCGAGCTCAGGGCTCTGGCTCTCGTTCTCTGCGCAGCATCAGTTTCCTCATGCGTTCACTCACCTCGTCCGGAGAACTTGTTCGGCGTATGGACGGGGAAATCGGGCAATGTGCTGCTCGTTTTTCGATTCTTTCACGACGGCCGATGCGAGTTCCTATTCGAGGACGCCGAGTCCGGCTCCACCCAGCTCATCAACGGAAACATGGAAATCGATTTCTCGAAGACTCCCATTCCGCTGACGGTGAGAAATATTCCGCAGCTCACCCACTCGGTGCACACGATCGTGGAGTTTCTCGATGACGACACGATGCGGATGGCCGCGTTTGCCACACGCTGGCGGCTGCGTCCCATCGCATTCGATCCGAGTACGAGCATGACACTGAAGAAGGCCGACTCGGACCCGGCGGCGCAGCCGTAATCCGGGGCAGAAGACTCGCGTCAGTAGAACGCGAACACGACTCCGACCTCGGGAGAGAAGTCCGTCGCCTTCGAGCTCACCGCGAAGCCCGAGTTGGCTTTCAGGAAGATCTTGTCGGAGAAATGCCACTGGATCTCGGGCACCACCGACACCTCGTCCTGCGAGCCCTCGACCATGGCGAAGAAACGAAAGCGGTCGGAAATCCTCCGTAGGTATTCGACGGCGTATTCACCCGGCTCGACCCTCTTCTCCGCCTCGGAGTATTCCGCGGCGAACCGGAAGGTAAGCGTGCCCCATCGGAAACCCTTGATCAGCCCGATGCCGAGCTTGAGCTCCCAGTCGCTCGTGCCGATGAGGCTGTTCTTCTCGCCCGTGGGCAACACGTACTCGAAGTAGTTGAAGAACTCGGGTTTCGATTCGTTCTCGAAGTTCCAGCGCCACCGAACCTGGCCTTCGACGTCGCTCAGTCCGGACTCCTCGATGTGCATCGGTAGGGGTGTCAGATCCTGGGCCGACTTCGTGAAGTCCGCGCTGATGACTCCCGCCTCGAACTCGAGGGCGAGTCGGTCGGAAACGCCGTACCCGATGAAGATCAACCCCTCGTGGGCACGGTACCGTCCTCGGAACTCCTGACGGGACTCGTAGCCGAACTCGAACGGCTCGTACTCGAAGTTGCCGTCGCGGTAGTACTCGTAGAACGGGTAGATCAACAACTCGCCTTTGCGAACGTAGGTTCCGAAGATCGAGGTCGGGATTCCCGTTCCACGGTCACGCAGATAATAGGGCTCCTGCTGCTGGGGGAATCCGTGCTCCGGAAGGAGCATCAGGATCAGAGGTAACACGAGGAAGATGAATCTCGCTCTCACCGACAGCCTCCTTGTAGCTTCGACACGGTGCATCGACGGGCGGCGGGCGAACAGAAATTAGCACAGTGTGAGGTGATTTCCGAGAGGAAAAAATGACAACTGCCACGGATTTTTCGATCAGTTAGAAAGCGGCTGCAAACCATGTCCGCCGGTTTTTCCGTTGCCGGCATCATTTCTGTGTGTTATATCTGTTCGCTGCTAGAGGGGAGGGGGGGCTTCCGTCGTAACGCCCAGGGGACTTCCCGACCACAAGTAGCGATGGTGCTCGCCATTCGCTAACGGTAATCATCGATACCGTAACAGAGTCCCCTTTCGGGCGACGACACTAGCACCCGTGATCTAACAACTATGAGTGTCGCTGAAGTTTACTCGCAGTCTGTCTCTACTGCGTCGGCAAGCCGACCGAGCGTCAAAGGCAAGTTTCTCTTCACCGGGGACGAGAAGACGTACGTGAGGGGAGTCACCTACGGAGCGTTTCGTCCCGACGCGGAAGGAAACGAGTATCGAGATCTCGAAGCCATCGAGCGGGACTTCGTACAGATGGCCTCGTACGGGGTCAACGCCGTGCGTATCCCGCACACGATGCCACCGGCGTCGCTCCTCGACGTCGCTCTCCGGTGCGGCCTCCGCGTCATGGTGGGCCTGTCGGCAGAGCAGTACGTCGGCTACCTGATCGACGGGAACAAGAACGGCAACCCCGATATCGAGGCGGTCGTGCGTGCCAAAGTGCAAGCCTCCGCCGGACACCCGGCGCTACTCTGCTACGCAATCGGAAACGAGATCCAGGCGCCAGTGGTCCGCTGGCTGGGCCGTCGTCGCGTCGAGACCTACCTGGAACGAGTGTACGAGGTGGTTAAAGAGCAGGATCCCGAGGGACTCGTCACTTACGTCAACTATCCGACCACGGAATACCTCCAGCTGCCGTTTCTCGACCTGGTCTGTTTCAACGTCTATCTCGAGTCCCGGCCCGACCTGAGAGCCTACCTCGCGCGGCTCCAGAACATTGCGGGCGATCGGCCGCTCATCATGAGCGAGGTCGGGCTGGACAGTCGGAGAAACGGGGAGACGACCCAGGCGAGCGTTCTCGATTGGCAAGTTCGCGCGTCCTTCGAAGCGGGCTGCGCCGGGGTCTTCATCTTTTCCTGGACCGACGAATGGTTCCGGGCCGGTGCGGACGTCGACGACTGGGAGTTCGGTCTCACCGACCGGCAACGAAGACCCAAGCCCGCTCTGGCGACGGTGCGCCACGCATTCGACTCGGTACCCTGCGTGGCGGAACGAGCGACGCCACGCATCTCGGTGGTCGTGTGCAGCTACAACGGCGGGCGAACCATTCGAGAGTGCTGCGAAGGCCTGCGAAAGCTCGATTACCCGAACTTCGAGGTCATCGTCATCGATGACGGGTCGACGGACGCGACGGCGGCCATCGCCCGCGAGTACGGCTTTTTCGTCATCAGCACCGAGAATCGCGGTCTGAGCAAAGCTCGGAACACAGGTTTGGAGCTGGCCACCGGCGAGATCGTGGCTTACATCGACGACGATGCCTACCCGGATCCGCACTGGCTCACCTACCTCGCCGAGACTTTCTCGACCACGAGCCACGTGGGTGTAGGAGGCCCCAACATCACTCCTCTCGATGACGGGCCCGTCGCCCAGTGCGTCGCGAACTCGCCGGGGAATCCGACTCACGTCTTGCTCACCGACGAGGAGGCCGAGCATCTTCCCGGGTGTAACATGGCTTTTCGCAGAGAGGCTCTCGCGGCCATCGGGGGATTCGATCCGTACTTCCGCGTAGCCGGAGACGACGTCGACGTGTGCTGGCGGTTGCGAGACCGCGGGTGGACTCTCGGGTTCTCTCCCTCCGCCATGGTGTGGCATCACCGTCGCGGTTCGGTGCGCGCGTACCTCAAGCAACAGCGCGGATACGGAAGGGCCGAAGGCCTTCTCGAACGAAAGTGGCCCGAAAGACACAACACGCTCGGGCACCGGGGATGGGAAGGTCGAATGTACGGCGCCGGCCTGACAAGGCCCCTCCCGATTCTGTCTCCCGTGATCTATCAGGGTGTCTGGGGCAACGCTCCGTTCCAATCGCTCTACGAGCAAACGCCGACGACGCTTCTGTCGCTGCCCTTGATGCCGGAGTGGTACGAGGGCGTCTTTTTGCTTCTCGGCCTCTCGCTTCTGGGGCTGCTCTGGAAGCCCTTGCTTCTCGCACTGCCCCTGTTCCTCCTGTCGGTGGGGGCGCTCCTAATCCAGGCAACCACGAGTGC
>DASPGQ010000085.1 GCA_035620555.1 Vicinamibacteria bacterium | reverse complement strand
GTCACGCTCATGAGAGCCGCCTTCAGACCACCCACGTAGAAGCCCGATTTGAAAGCTAGGCGCATGTTCCGGGTGCGGTGGAGATCGTCCTGGATGAAGCTCTTCCGGACCTCGCGGTCGTATCCTTCGAGGCAGGATTCTGAAGTGTCGTCCTGCTTTAGGGCGTCGAAAATGGCGCGGGCCGCAAGGATTCCCGATTTCATCGCATAGTGGATCCCTTTGAGCGAGGGCACGTCGACGAACCCGGCCGTGTCTCCGACCACGAGCAGCCCGTGGCCATGAAGTCTCTCCGGAATCGAATAGTATCCGCCCTCGGGAATCGTCTTCGCACCCCACTCGAGCATCTCGCCGCCCTCGAGATAGGGCCGAAAGAGAGGATGAGTCTTCATTCTCTGCAAGAGTCCGTGTGCGTCGAGTGAGGACTCCTGGTAATCGAGACCGACGACGATCCCCATCGCGATGAGGTCGGGAGCCATAGGGTAGAGGAACGTTCCTCCAAAAGCGGAGCGGGGGAGCGGCCAGCCGAGGGTATGGATGACAGCGTCGAGGGGCTTCTTCACTTGCCACAGCTCTTTTACGCCGAGCGCATAGATCTGTGGGTTGGGCGACCGAATGCCGTTTCGCGCCAGATAGGCCTGCGCGAGAGGGCCGCGCGTTCCCTCCGATAGGACGGTAACCCTGGCGGCCACGTCCGTGGGCGGTACGTAGCTCGAGCTCGGCCTGCCTTCTTTCGTCAAGCCGGAAGGTGTCGTTCGCACGCCGACCACTCGGTCTTTGTCGAGGAGCAGCGCGTCCGCGGGGAATCCCGCAAACAGATTGACGCCCAGCTCTTCCGCTTTCTTCCCCAGCCAGCGCACCATCTCCGATATCGAACCGACGTAGTTCCCGTGGTTTTGCATGGTGGGAGGCGTCGGCAGGCGAAACGACCCTCCTTCGGTCAGTAGGTACACGCGCTCCGATTTCACCGGGGTGCGGAACGGAAAATCCTGGTCCGAGAGCTCCGGAAAAAGCTCGCGAAATCCCACCGGGTTGACTACCGCGCCCGAGAGGCAGTGCTGGCCGAGCTCTTCGGATTTCTCCAGAACGCCTATCTCGACGTGGCCGAGCTCGCCATCGCGCTTCACGAGCCGTGCTAGCTCGATTGCGCCCGCGAGACCTGCTGGCCCACCTCCGACGAAGAGGACGTCCATGAGAACCGCCTCCTCGGAGGGGAGCTCTTCTTTGATCAGGTCGGAGACCGGAAGATCGAGCTGGAACTCACGAGGAATGAACGAGCGGCTCACGCGCCGAACTCTTCAGGATCCCACACCAGACCGAGCTCGCTGGGTGGTGCCATGTACCCGACGAGTGCGGAAGCCGCGACCACGGCGGGGCTCGCCAGATAACCGAGCCCCCCGACACCCATTCGGTTCTGCCAGTTCCGGTTGAAGGTCGTGATTGCGGTTTCTCCCTTCTGGAGCGAGTCGGGACCCTGGCCGAAACACGGCCCGCACCAGGAATCGCGGATTTGTCCGCCGGCGGCGCGCAAGACGGAGCCGATCGACTCGCCGCCGAGTCGCGACTCCGGTCGTTCGATCTCTCGTTTGACGCCTCCCGAGCCGGGAAAGATCACGAAGTCCCGCTTCGCTGTCTCGTGACCCTGCTCGCGGGCCGCCTTGAGCACGAGCGCCGCCTGAAGCAAGTCCGCGTAGCTTCCGTTGGTACATGAGCCGATATAGGCTTTGTCGAATCGGATCTTCTCCGCGGACACGTCCTCCGCCGGAAAGGCGTTCGCGGGTGAGTACGGCTTGGCGATCATCGGGCGCACTGCCGTGAGATCGAAGACCTCGTCGATCGAGTAGCGTGCCCCAGCGCCGGGGGTGATGCGTGGATAGGGAAGATCGACCATCCCCTTGCCCCGGTACCAGGCGTAGGTGATCTCGTCGGGCGCGAAGATGCCGTTTTGTGCCTCACCCTCGGCCATCATGTTACAAATGGTGTTCCGGTAGGCCATCGGCAGGGCACGGTTCTCATCCACGAACTCGACGGACATTCCCTGCGATTGCCCCGAGCCCCAGCGGGCGAGCAGAGCGAGCACGATATCTTTGCCGCTGACCCAGGGTTGCAGCGCACCCTGGAAGACGACGCGTCGCGCCGAGGCCAGCGTGAAGTAGACGTAGCCGGTAGACCAGCCGAAGCCAATGGTCGTCGAGCCGACGCCGATCCCGATGGCGCCGTAAGCTCCGTAGGCGCGAGAGTGTGAGTCCGCTCCGGGAACGAACTGTCCGGGCAAGATCAGGCCTTGCTCGGGAAAATAGAAGTGAAAGATGCCATCGCCTGGCGTTGCGTAGTAGGGCTTCTCCATATCGTGGAGCTTCGCGAACTCACGCCCAATCGCCGTCTGCTTTTCGTCGGAGCTCTTGCGGGTGAAAACGAAATGGTCATTGGCGATGGCTGCCTGTCGAGGATGAATCGTCCTGCCGCCGGTGATCTGGTTGAACGTGTGAATGGCGAAAGGGGCCGTACCGTCCGAAGCGGGAAGCAGGTCGGCGTAGACGGCGACGGTGGAGCCGGGCACGACGTCGGCCGCCTTGTCGACACGATGGGCCCAGACGATCTGTTCGGTGGTGGTGAGACCCCGAGCAATCCGGTCGTCGGGCCACTCAATCGAAGGCTCGGCTCTCAACGATTTGGGAAACTCCCGCCGGCCGACGGCAAAGATCCCACCGGAGCGGCGGATCTCGTCTTCTTTCGCCGTCAGAGGAAGAGGGGTGTAAGCCTTTCCCAGAGTCTCGTTCGTTAGCTTGCGCGCGTCCCGCTCGAACGAAAAGCGGTCTCCATCGCGCGCTTCGCGAACCGCTTCGGGACATTGCACCACTTCCAGTCCGAGATTAAAAGCGTTTCGCCGGAAGATGTCGCCCATGTCCTTTCCGCAAACGACCACCAACTCGAGGCCGACTTCCTCGGCCACGGCCTTGAGGCCCGCCGGGCTCATTTCGCGGGAGGAGCCGATGGCGAATCGGTCGCCGGCGACGAGGAACGTCTCGCCGGAATGGACGCGTTCACGGAAATCCGGCATGAGATAGCGGAACGCCCCCTCTTTCCACTTTTCGTCGAGGGCCTCGAGGCTCTCGGACACGCAGTCCGTGGCCGGAGTAATCTGGTCGGTGTCGATTGCGTCCCGCTTCTCTCCCGGACGCTCGGGATCCCAGAAGATGAGAGCCGTGCCCTCGATCCGTGCCGATCGTTCCCCGATCTGGTTGGAAGCCCTCAGCGGATCGATGGCGTCGGCAGAAACCCCCTCCCGGAAGCGAGCCGGCTGGATTCGGTGCATCTTGGTGCTTCCATTATAAATCGCATCGGAATCTCAGCCGGCCGCGAAGGAGTGGCCCCGCTCAGAGGCCGCTCTTTTTCCAGAGGCGCTCCCACCAGCTCTTCCGGGCGGGCGGATCGTCATCGAGATCCATCTTCTTCCGGATCTCGGTAATGTCCCAGCCCGTCAGAGAGGCGAGGTTCTGCGCTTCACGTTCATGACGCTCGACGAGACTCCGGCTGTAGGCCATGCCCGCCTCGCACGTGAGATCTCCCGCGTAAGGATGGCGGAGCACGTAACGACCTTGAAAGTTCTCGCGATCCGCGGTCTCCTGGAGGACGAGATCCTCGGGGAAATGCTCGCCATCGTAGCGCAGGTGCAGTCTCGTCACGAAGACATCGACCGCAGGAGAGGGGACTCGGGGCCGAGCGACATCGGGGCCGTCGCCGAGCCAGAATACTCCGAGCTCCCTGAGCTCGTCGGCTGAGAGCGGATCCGCGGCGCACGGATCGCACCACGCCATATCCCACGCGTACTCGAGGAACACGCTCCTCATGTTCTCCTTCGCGACCTGCACATCGAACATCGATTTGTAGAAGTCGCCGAACTCCCCCTTGACGTACACGGGAATTTCTACGCCGGTGGGGAGCTTGATCGTGCGGTAGTTGGCGGTCTCGACACGGCCCGTTCGGGTCAATGTATAGACGAGGAGATCCTGGGGCCCGTCGGCATTGACCGTGCCGAGGCGTATCGGCAGCATGAACTTGGGAGACTCGAAGGCGACCTGGAGGGGGCGCAGCGTGCTGTAGCCGAGCTTCGACTGCTCCTCGAGGTTCACTCGGGCGACGAAGAAACGCATGTTCTGCTTGATGTAGCTCGACAGAACTCGTGACGCGCCCGGCGGCATCCTGTAGCCGTTCTCGGTCAGCCAGGTCTCGAGCCCATCCGATTGCTCCGCCGACAGGATCAAGATGTCGTACTCGCCGACGGTATAAGCCGCCTCGATCGTGACGCCCAGGGCCCTGGCGCGGCTGCTTCGTGCGGCGTCCCCTTCGGCGGGGGCGGCCGAGGGCAAGGCCGCAAATTCCTCGTAGACGACGGGGCGGCAGGGATCGGCGTCGAAGTACTCGACCAGTCGGGGAGAGGTGTAAGCGTCGAGGTGGTCGACCAGGGCCTTGTCGGTTACGTGGATTTGCTCTCGCTCGATGAAAGTCGGAACCGGGACGACCACCGCGAACTCCTTCGGGTCGCCGCGAAAGTCGTTGACCATCGTAATAACCGTCTTGTCATCGTGCCGAACGAGCACGACCTGGGATGCCCGGTTGAACAGCCTCGCGTCGGCTTTGGCCACGTAGAAGCCACAAAAACCGAGTACCGAGGGGTGGGTGAGTGACAGGGTGAGAACGAGTCCCACACCGGAGATGGCGAGCCACCGTTTCATGCGAAGCTCCTTTCGGAAAGCGGAATCGAGGCTGGCTTTCTCCATTCGTAGCGATCGCCGGGAAAGAGCCGATTCCACAGGATGGTGGTCGGGGAGAAGACGACCAGGGACCAGATGAGACCGTTGGTGCGGAAGAGAACGAAATGGACGAACCCGGCACCGAGCGCGACGACGAGCGCAAAGAGGATGCGTCCGGCACGCGAATCGGGCGTAGTCTTGGGGTCGGAGATCATGAAGAACGCGAAGAGCAGGAAAGCACCGTTCTCGAGTTGGTGAAGCGGAATCGCCATCGGGTCGCCGAGCCATAGCGCACGGCCGAAAACGATGGCAGCGTAAAAACCAATGAAGGCATACGTCACATCGCTCCGCGCCGCACGATAGAGCACGAGACCGCCGAGGCACGCGAGAAGGAACGAGAAATATGCTTCGCTACCCCACTGTCCCGGCGATACCCAGGCCGATCCCGTGGAGACCATGGCAGCGGCGATGCCGAAGTTCGTCGGATTGAAGACGTGACGCCCGCGCCACCTCAAGACGAATTTGCTCGCGATGGTCAGGATCGCGACGAGGGCCGCGATTGCGATCGAATTCGTCCGCAGCAGCAAGCATAGCGACAAGGCCGAGATGAGGGCGCTCTTGGGATCGAAGCGGGGCAGGCCGACGATTCGGGCGCACGCGCATTGCGTGGCGAGCGTGCTCAGCACGATGACACCTGCCGTGGCCGCCGGGATGTCGAAATCCAGGGCCACCAGGCCCCAGAGCAGCAGGAACGCGAGGGTGAATATCTGGTAGTTGCGAGGATCCTGAAGGGCCGATCGCATGTCCATCACGATCGTAGATACCCTGCCTGAGTCCCGTTCCTTCCATCAAGGATTCACATTCACTCTACCTGCTCTCGCCCTGAGTAATACTTGCAATATACTCTACTTTCACCTAGAATCCGTTCGTGATGGATTTGACCAAGAAGCAAAGGGCCATTTACGAGTTCCTCAAGGAATATCGTCGCGAGAACGGAATGCCGCCGTCCTACGAAGAGATTCGCCGCAAGTTCGGCTTCGCTTCGTTGAACTCGGCAAGGAAGCACCTTCTCCAGCTTCACCGGAAGGGCTACATCAAGTCTCCGTGGAAGAACCAGAAGCGAGCTCTCGTCATCGTCAAGCGCGAGGAGGATCCGACAGCGGTGAGCCTGCCCCTTCTAGGCACGGTCGTGGCCGGCCGACCTCTGGAGGCTTCGGAAACCCAGGACTCGATCCCGGTTCCCGAATCTCTCTTGAGGCATGGAGAGCACTTCGCTCTGCGCGTCAGCGGGAACAGCATGGTCGAGGACGGCATCCTCGACGGAGACGTACTCGTAGTGCAGAGTCGAGACACTGCGGATCCTGGGCAAACGGTCGTTGCGCTGGTTGATGGAGAAGCGACCGTCAAGCGCTTCTATCGTCAGGGAGATAGCATCGAGCTCAGGCCAGCCAATCCACGCTTCGAGCCCATCGTCGTGAAGCCGGAGCTCGTCAACCTGCGTGGGGTCGTCGTGGGACTCGTGAGAAAGTTCGCCTGACTCGTTTCGCTCTGGACGCAACCGACGGCATCGGGTGTGGCGATGGACCGCCGGTCGCGGCGTTCGTGAGATGATTGCGGTGGGCCGCGGCTTCGTCGAAGCTTCGTGCCCTTCATGAGGTGGGCAGTCGGGTTCCGACGATGACGAGCACGCGTGAGAAACAGATCAAAGCCGCCGAGTCGGTGGGTCTTCCCCGTTCCCGTCGACACGTTTTCCTGTGTTGCGATCAAACGAAGCCAAAGTGCTGCGACCGCGACCGGTCCCTGGTGGCCTGGGACTACTTGAAGAGCCGGCTCCGAGAGCTCGGACTTTCCGAAGCTGGCGGCTGTGCCAGGACGAAAGCGAACTGTTTGCGTATATGTGAGGGCGGGCCAATCGCGGTCGTCTATCCCGAGGGAAGCTGGTACGCAGCCTGCGATCCCCCGGTGCTCGAGGAAATCATTCAGCGCCACGTGATACGGGGTGAGATCGTCCAAGAGCATTGTATCGGCGTCTTTCCTTTGACGTCGGCGGGAGATTCCGCATGAAACGCTGGGCCATGACCCCCCCTCGGCGGTCGGAGATGGGGGATCACGACGTCCCTAGCGTGGGCCGCCATCTCCAGGGAAAGCGAATCGCTTTACTCGTCTCGGGCGGAATCGCCGCCATCAAGGCTCCTTTCATCGCCAGAGCACTCAGGCGGCAAGGCGCCGATGTCGTCGCCTACTGCTCGAAAGAGGCGCTTCGTTACACGACCGAGGACGCTCTCGAGTGGTCGACGACGAACCCCGTCGTGACGCGCCTGACTCCCTCGTCGGAGCATCTGAGCGACGAGAAGCGCTTCGCCGGTTATCTCCTCGCTCCCGCGACCTACAACTCCGTCAACAAGATGGCTCAGGGTGTTGCCGACAACGTGCTGACGGCTACCCTGGCCGCGGCGCTAGGCCGGATGGAGCGAGGCGAAACCCGCGTGCTCGTGGCCCCGACGATGCATGGCGATATGCACACGAGCATCCTGACCCAGTCGCTCGCCGCACTCGAGCGCATGGGAGTTCGGATCATTCCCCCTAGAGACGACTACGGGAAGCACAACATTCCCGACACGCCTTGGCTCGTCGCCGAAGTCTGCGCCGCGCTCAGCGAATCGCCCCTGAAAGGCCGCAGATTCCTCGTTACCGGCGGTCCGACCCCAACGATCATCGATAGCGTTCGCCGCATAACCAACCGTTTCACCGGGAAACTGGGAGCCGCGATTGCCGACGAGCTCACGCTGAGGGGCGCCGACGTTCGCTTCATTCTCGGTACGAGCGGTCTCGTGCCGCCCGAATACATCGAAACGACGAACGTGGGAAGCTTCGAAGAGTATCGCGATGCCGTCATGAGCGCGCTCTCGGTCACGAGATACGCTGCCGGAATCTTCTCCGCTGCCGTCGCCGATTACCGTCCAAGTGAAGTCGCAAAGGGAAAGATACCTTCTGGCGGAACCCTCAAAGCCCTGCAGCTCGAGCCCACCGAGAAAGTGATCGATCGGGTGCGGAAAGATTTTCCTGAACTGCCGATGGTATCCTTCAAGTATGAGGAGAATGTCTCCCACGGTGAGCTGATGAGAATCGCGCGGCTGCGATGTGAGAAAGGCCATCTCGCGGTCGTCGCAAACCGTGGCGAAGAGACGGGTCCCTCGGGCGAGCAGGTGGCTCACATCGTATCGAATGTCGGGGAGCCCGCCCGGTTCGTCGGGAAGCCCGCAATCGCCAGCGGGCTCGTCGATTTCCTCGAACGCAGTCTCTGACGAAGATGCCGGAAAAAGACACACCCCCGGTGGAGCGCGACGAAGAGGGCTCCACCGTCAGGCTCTCGTCCGATGGAGGTGAGGAGTCGCTCGTGCGGCAGTTCTCCGTCGAGGTCGTGGACGGTCCCGCGGCCGGGATGATATTCGAATCGAAGGGGCAGCGGACCATCCTGGGAAAGGACCGCTCCTCCGATCTGGTGCTGGCCGATCCCACCGTCTCGCGGTTTCACTGCGAGTTTCGTGTCGAGGGCGAACGGATCGTAATCCAGGACCTGAATAGTCTGAACGGCACGTACGTGAACGGCACCCGCGTGATCGCGGCCTACCTCGAGGAAAAAGCCACCATCGGGTTGGGCCGATGTGTCCTGCGTTTTCGTCGGGGCTCGGGACAAGTCTCGATACCCCTGTCGGCCGAGAGCCAGTTCGGCGCGCTGGTCGGTGAGTCCGAGGCCATGAGAGCGGTCTTCGCGGCCTTGTCTCGGGTGGCCGCGAGCGATTCGACGCTCTTGCTGACGGGGGAGACCGGGACGGGAAAGGACGTGGCGGCAGAGTCGGTGCACATCGTCAGCTCTCGTCGTGACGGCCCCTTCGTCGTCGTGGACTGCGGCGCGATTCCCGGAACTCTTCTCGAGAGCGAGCTCTTCGGCCACGAGCGAGGGGCTTTCACCGGAGCGGAGCGAGAGCACAAAGGGGCGTTCGAGCGGGCCTCGGGAGGAACGCTCTTTCTCGATGAGATCGGAGAGCTGAGCCTGGATCTGCAGCCCAAACTTCTTCGCGCGCTCGAGCGGCGAGAGATTCGCCGACTGGGTGGCAGTGGATCGATTGCCACTGACGTCCGGATCATCGCCGCCACCAACAGGAATTTGCTCGAAGAGGTGAATGCGCGCTCCTTTCGCTCCGACCTCTACTATCGTCTCGCTGTAGCCGAGGTCGAGCTGCCTCCTCTTCGCGAGCGACGGGAGGACATTCCCTTGCTCGTGGCGCACCTTCTCGACGATCTCGGCTCGCAGAGCTCGCGTTTTAGCGAGGAAGTGTTGAGCGAGACGTTTCTCGACGAGCTCGCGAGACACACCTGGCCTGGCAACGTCCGTGAGCTGCGAAATCACATCGAGAGGTGCCTGCTCTTCGGCCGTATGGGACCCAGGGTCGAGGAGGCCCGGTCCGAGGTCCTACCGGAGTTGGATTTGGGCGAGCCGCTCGCCGCGGCGAGGCGACGATGGGTCGGAACATTCGAGCGACGATACCTGGAAGGACTGCTGGAGCAGAGTGGCGGCAACGTGAGCGACGCTGCCCGCAGGGCCGGAGTCAACCGAGCTCATTTCCATCGACTGCTCGCGCGAAACGGTCTGCGCTGAGAGCCGCTCACAAGTCCGCGCCCACCGCCCGGGTCAGAAACGCCATGAGCGGCTTCATCGTTCTGCACGCGTCGGCGAACTGGCGCGGGAAGCTCCCATCGCAAGCTTCGCGCTCGGTGAAGAGTCTGTATGCGACGAAGTCCTTGCGTTTCAAGTCCGAAATCAGAGGATGCTCCGGATCGTAACCCCGCGGGGGCTTGCGTAATGAATCGCCTCCGAGCGTGCACCTCGAGGTCGCTCGCTTCCATCCCTTGGGATCCGCGACGATGGCGTTTCGGACTTGACGAAGCACCGCCCCGTCCGGATGCCAGATACCGCCACCGGCGAAGACCGAGCCCGGCTCGAGATGAAGGTAGTAGCCGGGCGCGTGCACGTTGCGCCCGTCTTCGTGCGGGAAGCGCAGGCCAGCGTGCGTCTTGTACGGCGTCTTGTCCTTCGAGAAGCGCACGTCGCGGTAAATCCGGAAAAGCGCGCCTCCGTTGGGTCTTGAGTCGGCGACAAGATAGGGACTGATGCGTTTGAGCCTCGGAGCGAAATCGGATACGAAAGCGAGTAGAGGATCTCGGACCGTGCGTTCGTAACGAGATTTGTTCTTTTGAAACCAATCACGATTGTTGTTCTTGTCCAGCTCTCGAAAGAACCTGAACAGAGCGGGCGTGATGTAGGGATTCGCCATTCTCCAATGTCCTCGGACCACAACTTCAATTGCCGACAGCAACACGAAGCCGGCGCGGAGAATGCCACGAAACGCACTCGCGAGCAATCAGGGCCACGCCGAAGCCCGAAGGGCGCAGGCGGGAGCCGGGCGCGCCTGCCGCGCAGCCCGAGCCGTGGCGGCTCGAACACAGGTCCCGCCACGGAATTGAACACTTAAAGAGGGAAGGAGCCTCTCGAGCTTTTCGCCGGAATCGAGCGTCGACGACTCCGACTATGATGCCCGGGTGGGTGCAGGCAAACAGGCGGCGATGCGAGAGAATGGAGCAAACGCATGACCTCGGTTCGGGTTCTGGTCGTTTTCGCATCGATTGGAGCTCTCTCCTGTGGCGGATCGTCCCCCACCGAGGAGACGCCAACCTGCCGCACCTATCCGCTCGGTTTCGAGGAGAACGGTATCCCCTTCACCTGCCAGCTCGAGACGGGTGCGCGCGTCACCTTGAGCTGCGCCGCCGGAACGCTGAGCCGCCACTGGGAGTATGCGAATCTAGCCGATTTCATTGCCGAGGCGGCGGTGGCGAATCGGTTGACGGTAGAAAGCCGCCGAACGACGGCCGGGGCTCTGCTCGGTTCGTTCACGACCACGGTACGTTCTTACGAGTACGACGGGCAACGACGGCTAACCCGGCGGGTGCGGACGAGCAGCAACAGTTCGGGCACGTTCGAGCTCGATGACACCCGCTACACCCAGTGGGACGCCCAAGGCCGCCCCACCCAGGGCGAGATTCGGGCGGGAGAGCTGAGCGCCGCGGTCTCGCTGAGCTACGATGACGGCCAACGCCGGCTCGAAACGTCGACAGGCGAGCGGGTCGTCGTCGACCGCAACGGAAACGCGGTCAACGAGGTCGAGGTCTTCGGGCTCGGGCCGGATCCTTTCCGCGTCGAGCGGGACTACGTCATTACCGCTACGGATAGAGCCTGTCTTCCGTAAGCAGCACTTTGATCGACCCGGGAGCCATGACGGCATGGGCGCCGCAGAAGTCGAGTGCGCCTGGGACCTTCCTGGAAAAAGGGAGATGGTCTTAGGGGAGCCCGATATCCTCGGCCCATAAGTCGGGCTTCTCGCGCTGGAGCCGCTCCATCAGCGCCACGGCGCGCTCGTCGTCGAGAACGTGGAGCGTGATGCCGTGCCGACGCATCCAGTCCTCCGCGCCCTGAAAGGTACGGTTCTCCCCGATCACGACCGTGGGAATGCGAAACAAGATCGCCGTTCCCGAGCACATCGAGCAGGGGCTCAGCGTCGAGACGAGCGTCAACTCGGGCCAGTCACGGCGTCGGCCGGCCCTTTGGATCGCGACCATCTCCGCGTGAGCGGTTGGGTCCCCTCGCTGAACCCTCTCGTTGTGCCCGCGGGCCACGATCTCTCCCGAAGGAGAAACGAGCACCGACCCGATGGGAATCCCCCCTTCGCTCCACGACTTCTTCGCCTGTTCGATCGCCGCGGACATCCAGTCGTGAAACGCGGCCTTGGCTGACTCGCTACCCACGGACCACCCGGAACGGAGGAGAGAGCCCCAGGATCATGTCCCGTGTATTGTAGCAGGTCGTTTCGTCAGATTAGATTGGCGCGCGCTAGGGTGTCTTCGACGAGCTCGTAAATGTAGTCTTGGAGCTGACCGCGGCACTTCGTGTCGAAGCGCGTGAACTGGAGACCGGCCCCCTCGGGCAGGGTCTGCTTGCGCACGCTACCCGGATTGTTCCACGCGATGCGAGCATCGATCTCGAGCGGCACCCGATCGCGAAACGTGCAGAACGTGAGGCGGACGGGCAGATCGACGGAGAAGGGAATGGGTGAGTGAACGTAAGCACCCCCCACACTGATGTCCTGCAGCTTGCCGGAGAAAAAATTGTCTTCGGTCTCGCACAGCACATCGGCGTCCGTGGGAACTCGAAGGAAGTTGACGGGGATCTTCTTTCGAAGCTCGTTCCCGGTTGGGTTCTTCATCTCGGGATCCGCCGGGTCGGGCCGGTACAGACCCGAGAAGATGCTCTCGAGCGTGAAAGTAACTTCCACCCATTCCTTGTGGAACTCGGGACTCAGCTGCCCTCCCGACCGGTTACGCAACTCATAGAGTCTCGAATACTGCTGAAAAACGTCGACGATATGCGCTTGCACCGCTGGCATAGCACGTTTCTCCTCGTCTTTTCGAGCTTCAAGAACCGTTCCATTTTCATCCACCTCGGGAGCATGGCGTTAAGTCAAATGATTCGTGTTGCTTAAGGCCACGGCACAGAGAGGTACGTCGAAGTAGAGTGGGGTTTACCCCACAGTGTGACATCAAATTTTGAAACGTCTCACTCAAGAGATGATTTGGAAACGTCGCGCCTTCAGCTCGAATCGCGGCAGGCTCTGGGGCGTGGCGAGTACAACCTCGGTCCGAATGCCGAGCCGACTCTCGAAGCTGCGTGCGAGCCGGCTTCTCACGACTTGGCCAACCTCTTCCGTGGTGAGCTCGATCTGTACCCGCATCTCCCACATTTCTCGCACGCGAAATACCTCGACCTGATACTCGACGACCGCTGGTTCTTCGCGAACGATGGCCTCGACGGCTCCGGGGTATACGTTTACGCCACGAACCTGGATCATGTCATCGACCCGCCCGAGCACGCCTCCGGGGAAGCGCAGAAATGGACTGCCGCACGTGCAGAGACTAGGCTCGGATCGAAACCGCACGAGGTCACCGGTTCGATATCGGATTACCGGCGTCGCCCACCGCCCAAGATTCGTCAGCACGAGCTCGCCCAGACTTCCGTCGGCGACGCATTTCTCCCCGCCCGGCTCCAGCACTTCGGTCACGAAGTCCGTTTCCAGGGGATGGAGTCCCTCGCCGGCGGGACATTCGTACCCCCAGGCGCCGACTTCGGTCATGCCGGCGTGATCCCAGGCGCGGGCGCCAAACGCTGCCTCGATCCGTTTCTTCGTCGGCGGGATGCTGGCACCGGGCTCTCCAGCGTGGAGCGTCGTCCTCACCGAGCTCGTGGCGAGGTCCAGGCCGTTCTCGCGTGCCACCTCGGCCAGCCGAAGCGCGTAGGTGGGCGTCGACAGGAGCACCGTCGCTCGGCTTTCGAGCAGCCAATCGAGTCGCTGCACCGAGCTCATACCTCCCGCGGGGATCGCCAGAGCTCCAAGACGTTGCGCGGCTTCGAAACCCGCCCAGAAGCCGATGAACGGACCGAAGCCGAATGCGACGAAGACTCGGTCCTCGGCGCCGATGCCGATCGCGCGATAGATCTTCTCCCAGCAACCCACGAACCAGCCCCAGCTCTCGGGGGTGTCGAGCACCTTCAGGCGCGTTCCCGTGGTGCCCGAAGTGGCGTGGATACGGGTATAGGCAGTTTCGGGATAGGTGAGATTCGTGCCGTGTGGAGGATTTGCGAGCTGATCGTGAACGAGGTCGTCCTTCGTCGTGAAAGGAAGGGAGAAGAGCACATCGAGCGACGAAATGGGAAGCACGATCCCTTCGAGCGATTTCCTGTAGAAGCGGTTGTTCTCCCGCAAGAGCGCCAGCCCCGACTCGCGAGCATTCAGCTTTTCGAGCTGCTCCTTCACCAGGCTTTCTCGTTCCCCGGACATGGGAGCATTTAATCAAACCTCTCGAGCGAAGCGAAAGACCGAGCGGAGAATCGGCTATGCTGGCAGGGTGATGAAAGACTCAGCCCACCCTGACCGAGCGGAGCGAGCCCGGCGCGCTCGCCGCGCCGTAAGCAGCCCGAGCCGTGGCGGCACGATCGATTACGGGTCCCGCCACGGCATTGAGCACTCTAGGTAGCCAGCCATGCACTGGAACGATCTGAAGACACCAGCGGCCTTGGTCCATGCGGACCGGCTGGAAGCCAACACGGCACGGATCGCCAAGCGCGTCCAGGAGATGGGAGCGCGTCTCCGTCCCCATGTGAAGACGCACAAGTGCGTCGAAGCCGCCCGTCTGCAGGTACGAGGTCACTTCGGGGGCATCACCGTATCGACGCTGGCCGAGGCTCGGTTCTTCGCCAAAGCGGGATTTCGCGACATCACCTACGCCGTGCCCATCGCGACGAATCGTCTGGAGGAGGCGGTCGAGCTTGCCCGCTCGCTCGACGCGCTGAACCTTCTCCTGGATCACGAAGCGACTCTCGGCGCTATGGAAAGCGTCGCTCGCGCCAAGCGAACCCGCCTCCGGGTCTTTCTCAAAGTGGATTGCGGCTATCATCGGGCGGGAGTCGACCCCGAACGCGAAGAGAGTGTCATACTCGCGCTTCGGATCGCCCGCTCTCCCCACCTCGATTTCCGGGGGCTCTTGACTCATGCTGGCCACTCCTATCACTGCAGAACCCCAGACGAGGTGAGAGTCGTCGCCGGACAGGAACGGAGTACGCTTTCGAGCTTCGCCGACAAACTCCGTGCCCAAGGCGTAGAGCCTCCGGAGTTGAGCGTCGGATCCACACCGACCGTTTCCCTCGGCGACTCCCTCGACGGTGTCACCGAGGCGAGGCCGGGCAACTACGTGTTCTACGACCGTTTCCAGGCCGCGCTCGGAAGCTGCCAGCTCGACGACACTGCCTTTTCCGTTCTCGTCACCGTGCTCGGGCACTATCCCGATCGAAACGAGCTTCTCGTGGATGCCGGGGCCCTGGCGCTCTCCCGAGACGAAGGCCCGACCCATCTCGATCCCGATTGCGGCTTCGGTGCCGTGTTCTCGGGGGATGGAACAAGCTATTTCCCCGAGC
>DASPGQ010000084.1 GCA_035620555.1 Vicinamibacteria bacterium | reverse complement strand
GATCCGAACGATGTCTCGTTCGTCCTGAGAAAGCATCTCGAAATCCACGGAAAAGAAGTAGCTGACCATACGGTCGTTGGCTACTTCCTCGAGAGCGTCGCCGACATCTTCCAGCTCGAGGTAACGCTTGCAAACGAGCTGAATGAGATAGGGGTGGTTGTCACAATGCTCGCGGATGGTGGCGACGGTCCGATCATCGAACCGCGGGCGAGACGAGCCGTCGAGGTTCTGCTGGCGAATCAACGACGTGGCCTCGTCGTCGGAGAGAGCCCGGATGTAGAGAGGCGGCGTGAACCCGTGGAGGAAAGGTGAGGTGTCACCTTTTTGCTCGGCCAGGGCCCAGAGCCGAATCGTCGATGCCAATACCGATCGGATTCCCTCACGCGACTGCATTTCGCGCCGGAGCTTTCGCAAGAGGGACGGCTCCTTCTCGTTCAGACGGATCAGCTCCTCCACCTCGTCGCAGAGCAGTAGGAGCCGCAGATTCCTCGCTCTCAGCTGGCGACGAAGGTGTCCCAGCGATACGAAGAGATCGTCGGCTTGGATCTTCTCCAGGGACAGGCCGACCTGCTCGAGACGCTCCTCGGCGTCTAGAAGGGCGTCGGCGAAATCCGCATGGAGCTCGTCAGGATCCTCGGCCCCCTGGAGATCCCAGAATATGGGAAAGTATCCACGCTCGGGAGACGAAGCGGTGATCTGCTCGACCTGCTTGAGCAGGGATGTCTTTCCGATCCGGCGCGTTCCCAGAAGCCACAACCAGTTCCTCGGACCGTCCAGGATCTCGGCGATCTCGTCGGCCCGTCCGTAGAATTTCTCGCCTCGCACCCACTGGCCGACCACGTAAGGGATGGCTTTCACTCGATTCAGGCCTCCGGGGAGAGACCGATGGCATCCACATCCGCGAGGGTGATGGTCCGCCGGTTCTCTTCATGCGCGCGATTCACCAAGGCGACGCAGAGTTTCTGGATCAGGTAGGGCTTGCACTCGGTGACGGAGAGGATCCGGTCCACACAACCGTCCTCGAGCTTGAATACGCCCCGGATGGGACGCTCGATGAGCTCTTCGGCGTCTTCGCGTCGGAACGGCTGGACTTCGATCTCCTCGAAGAAGTTGTACCAGGGACTTCCTTCTCTTTCCCACTGCTTCTTGATCTCGACGCCGGAGACGACCGAGACCAGACTCTCGGCGAAGCTCTTCATGAACAGGCTTCTCAATTTCTGGTTGATCTTTGGGTCATAGTCGTTGAGCTCGTCGACCTCATCGATCAACAGCACCAGCTTCACCCGCTTCGAGCTCTTCTCCTTGAGCCTCTTCAGGATTCGATGAATGTCACGGACGAAGTCGCGGTAGGTGTAGCCAGTTCCACCCTCGACGGCAGCGGGGGCCTCGAGTCCATCGAGCACGGGAGCGAGATCGTGAAAGATGTCGTCCGCCAGCGTCCGGAAGAATCGATCCTCGGGAGTGCCCTGAAGATCGATATAGACGGGATAGAAATCATAGATGGGATCGTCGAGGCGCTCGAGCCTCTTCTTGAGCTGATGCTGGATCGAGGTCTTGCCGATGCGTCTCTCTCCGTAGAGCAGGAGGCTGTTGTTGTGGATCGTCTGGAGAATCCGATCGATCAGCCGGGCGCGGCCGAAGAAGAGGTTCTCGTCCAGCACCGGCGCGCCGGCGACGTAGGGATTGAAGCGGCGCTTGAGGAGCCGCTCCCGCTTTTGCGCCCGCCGGCCGTAGAGGAGCCCTCCGAAGCCCAGCAGGAGCGCACCGACGGTCAGGTAGAACCAGGGTGTCTGGTAGATGGGCCGCTCGTAGACGACGACGTACTCGCTGCTCGAGCTCAGGCTCTCCGCGTCGGTCGCCACCAACCGGAAAGTCGAGAGACCGGGGGGCAAGATCTCGTCAAGGGTGAACTCGGTGATGTAGTAATCCCCCAGCGGTTGGCTATTGCTCTCCCCGCGAATCTCCCGGTTCTCCCGATCGTAGAAGGCGACGTCCACGGGGGAGTCGTCGATGATGACGCCGCTCAGGCGAAAGTCGGACGTTCCGATCTGCTGGACCCGCGATCCATCATCGAGCTCCTGGCGGAAATCGGCGAAGCGAATGGCGGGGGGAATGTTTCCTCCCGTCCCGGTCCCCAGTAGCCTCCGGTTGATCGCCCGATAGGCTCTCGCCACCATCTCGAGGGCGCTGGCGTTGCCGGCATCCAATGCGAGCACGCGGTTCGCGCCGGAGAGCGCACTCTCGAACCGACTCGCCCCCATATCCGTTTCCGCTTCGGCCAGCATGCGATCGAGCGAGGCACGTCTCGATTTCTCCTGCTCGGTCCGAGCGCGAGCCTGGAGCAGACGGTCCTGGAGACGGATCGCTTCCTCGTTGGCAGGATCGAGGGCAACCACGGTCTGAAGTCGCGCCAGGGCGGCCTCGACGTTCCCTCGAGCTTCCAACTGCCCGACTTCCTTCAACCCATCGGCGACGAGATCGCTTCGCCGTCGAGCGTCCTCCCTTCCTTCGATGTCACGAAGGATTCTCGCCTGCGCGTCCTCCAGAAGGGACTGGACCTCGGGAGCCGACGAGAGAGCCGCGGCCTGCTTCAAAACGCTCGAGGCCTCGCTATAACGACCGGAGTCGAGGAGCGCACGACCCTCGTCGACCAAACGAGCCGCCCTCTCCTGGCGCTCGCGTTCGAGCTGCTGGCGGGCGATCTTGTCGAGCAGTCTCTCCCGAGCGGCCAAAGCCTCCTCGTCCTCGGGCGCCACCGACAGTCCCCGGCTCAGAGCCGTCATCGCCTCATCGAGCCGATCCCCGGCCTCGAGGCTCGACGCCTCCTCGAGGCTCGTTCTCACGATCTGTCGAACGCGTTGCTGCTCCTGGGCGAGGCGATCGTCACGTCCTTTCTCCGCCCGGTCGCGGAAGTCTCGGAGCTCGGCCAATCCGCTTTGGGCCTGGGTGACGGCTCCGAGTCTTTCTTCCGTCTCGAACGCCTGGAGGGCGGCATCGAACTGCCCGAGGTGGTAGTAGGCTATTCCGAGCTTGAGGTAAGGAAAGTACGAGATGATCTTCATCCCGTAGCTTCTCACCCGGGCTCCCGAATCGCCCTTCCTCTCGATGGCCTGGTTGATCTGAACGACCGCTTCTTCCCAGTTTTCGGTCTCGAGCGCTCTCTCGGCCTTCTCATAATGTTCGTACCAGGGGTCGGTCCAAGCTGGCGGTGTCGAGGCGGTGAGGACGAGGAAGAGAACGAGGACGGCAAGACGACGACGAAGAGCGAACTGGCCTCTTCGTGGTCGGGGGATCATTTCGAGGGAACGCTCACGACGAAGGTGGATCCTTTACCGAGCTGGCTGTGCACGCGAATCTCCCCGCCTTGCTTCTGAACGACCTGACGGGCGGTGAAGAGACCCCAGTCTCCGGTCGAGATACGTCCGTCGGCGATCTGGAAAGCGGGGTTGAACAGACGCGTCACCTGGTCGGGTGTCATTCCGCCGCCGTTGTCCTCGATCCGGATTACGAGCCGATCTCCCGAAGCCTCGGTCGTGATGACGATCTTTCCGTAAGCGTCGTTTCGTCGGCATGCCTCGATCGCACACCGGAGCAAACCGGTGAGGCTCGAGCTCAAGGATTGCCGGTGACATCGAATCGACGGCAGCGGCACCGAGCGCAACTCGATATCGATGGACGGCTCTTGGGCCAGCGCCACCACGTCGGACAGCAGCTCGTTCAGATCGACCGTTTGCACCTCGGCACGATCCAGATTCGTGAAACGCTGGATGCGCCCGATCACCTCCTCCATCCGCTCCAAAGCCGCGTCGAGCGACTTCCGTAAATCGGCCTGCACCGCTTCCAGACGACCCCGCTCTTCGGACGTCGCCGAGCCCCTCCTCGCGGCGGCGCGCACCAGAGTGTCGACCGTGCTCTTCAGGGTCCCGAGCGGAGTGTTGAGCTCGTGGCTGAGCGCGGCGGCGAGACGGCCGAGACTCTCCACGTTCTCTGCGATCAACACCCGCCGTTGCATCTCCCATCGCTCCCGCTCGATCCGGATCCCGGCTACATTGGCCATGGCAGTCAACAGGCTCAGATCGTCGCTTCTGAACGTCCTCTCCTTGTCGACGGAGTCCAGATACATCAATCCGATGACACGTTCTTCCGTCTGCAACGGGACCGCGATCAGGGAATGCACCCCCTGCTCGATGATGGTCTGGCTTCTCTTCACCAGCTGGTCGTGAAGAGCGTCCGTTACCAGAAGGGACGTCTTCTCTTTCAAGACCTTGTCCCTGACGCGGGCGCTGATTTGAAGCCCCGGGCCCCGCGAGGCTTGCACCACCAACCGGTCTCCTTCATCGAGAGTCAGGAGAACTCCTCGCTCGGCGCCGACCGCCTCGAGCGAGAGGTCGAGGATGATGCGGAAGAGCTCTTGAAGCGGTCGTCTCACCGCGAGCTCGCGGCCGGCGCGCACGAACGCCCAGAGCGCGCTGACATGAGGTCCTCGTGCCTCGTCGGCGATTCGGCTCTGGGAACGTCCCGCCGACAGGACTTCCTCGAGCGACGTGCTCTCGGTGCTCGACTGCGCCTCGGCATCCGGCGGCTCGGATCTCACGCTGACACCTCTGCTTTGTCGGGAGAGAGCCAACGTCACGCAGCTCGCGGTGATGCGATCGCCGGGCTCGAGATCGTGCCGGCTCGTCACCAGGGCGCCGTTGACGAACGTGCCGTTCTTGCTGGCCAGGTTCTGGACGAACCATTGGTCTCCCTCTCTGTCGACAAACAGATGCTGTCGGGACAACCCTTCGTCCTCGGGAAAAGAAAGCGTGTTGGTCGCCGACCTGCCGAGAAAGATTCGACGGCCTTCGAGACGCAGGGAGCTCGTATGGCCGGACGGCGCGGTGACGAGAAGCACGAGGCCCCGCCCCCGATCGCCGCGATCGGCCTTGGAACTGCCGGATTTGCGAGCCATCAACGCCTCGGTATCGAGAAAATCGTCGCTATTTCCTCGTTCGCGAGCAGAGACTCCACGTCTCGACGGAGCTCCAAGAAATCTGAAAACCGAGCCATTATAGGTTTTGATTCCGCCCGATGACAACTTGGGCGGCAAGCGAGACCGCACCCGCGCATATAATGACGCGGCTTCGTCACCGGAGTCGCTCTCGGAAAGGCCGCCTCCCCCGACCGGAGGAGAAATGAGCTCGCGTCCCGCGCGATCGTGTTCGATTCTTTTCGCAGCTCTTCTCGCCGCCCGCTCCGTCTGCGGTCAGGCGGAAGTGCCGACGATCTTCCAGTTCAGTCTTTCCAATCCCGGGGCGCGAAGCCTCGGGCTGGGTGGCGCCTTCGTTGCGCTCGCGGACGACGCCACCGCTGCCTTTGCCAATCCGGCGGGGCTGGTCCAGCTCGCGCGGCCGGAGGTTTCCGTGGAAGGACGGTTATGGAGCTACTCCACCCCCTTTACCGAAGCCGGACGGATCTCGGGCCAGCCTACGGGCGTTCTGCTCGACGTTTCGCCCGCGACCCGAACCGGGGTTTCCTCCGAGCTCGTCACCGGGCTGTCATTCATCTCCTTCACTTATCCGAAGGAAGATTGGTCCGTGGCCGTTTATCGGCATGAATCGGCGAATTTCGAAGCCGCGGCCGAGACCCAGGGTTTTTTTGCGGCCCCCCCTCTCCCCGACGACGATATCGTGACGCTCTCCTTCCAGGTTGATGACACGTTGCGACTTCCCGATCTCCGTCGGATTACCGATCTCGAGATCGTCACCTACGGATTCTCCGGCGCCTTCCGTCCCACCGAATCCTTCAGCGTCGGCGGGGGCGTCTCCTACTTCGATGGATCACTCCGCAGCACCGTTGATATCTTCGCTGCAGTCGATGAAACTCTGCCCCAGGGTCCTTTCGGCGGGAACGCTTACCGCGAGGCGGCTCGTGCTTTTACCGC
Source organism: Vicinamibacteria bacterium (assembly GCA_035620555.1). Taxonomy (NCBI): domain Bacteria; kingdom Pseudomonadati; phylum Acidobacteriota; class Vicinamibacteria; species Vicinamibacteria bacterium. The sequence goes on along the minus strand of DASPGQ010000084.1, from coordinate 11,160 downwards.
CGACAGCACCGTCGACGACTCGGACTGGGGCTTTAACGGGGGATTCTTGTGGCACCTTTCCGACCGGTGGAACGTGGGTGGCTCCTACCGCGAAGGTCCACGGTTTGATTTGAGTAACCTTGAGATTTCCGGGCCGGCGCTCGAGCCGTTCGTGCCGGAGGGCACGGTGACCCTTAAAAGCACCACGCGGATCGGCTTTCCCGACGTGTTCAGTCTCGGGGTCGTCTACCAGCCGGAAGGGGGAGCGACCACCGTGAGTTTCGAATGGGACCGCGTCCAACATTCCAATCTCTTCGAAGGAGAGCCCGAATCACTCGAATTGGGCCTGCGGTTGGATGACGTCAACGAGCTTCACCTGGGCTTCGAGTACGTTTTCATCAACGCGACGCCCACGGTCGCGCTTCGTTTCGGTGCCTGGACGGATCCGGATCACCGCATCCGATACGTTGGGGATGACCCCGTCCTTCGAGCACTCTTTCCGGCAGGAGACGATGAAGTCCACTTCGCCGTCGGCTTCGGGATGGCTTTCAGCAAGTTCCAGATCGACGTCGGCGTCGATCTCTCGGATCTGGTGAATACGACTTCATTTTCGGCGATCTACAGTTTCTAGCCCTTCTGCCCGTGGGAGAACCTCAGGTCTTCCACTCGTCGTCTTCGGCGACGAGCGTCGCCTTGAGCCTCGTAACCGTCAGAAGCTCCATGATCCGCTTGCTGGGGTTGACGACCCGAAGCTTGCCCTCGTTGCGGGACACGCTCGTATAGCAGCGCACGATCTCGCCGAGTCCCGCACTGTCGACGTAGGGAACGTCGGCCAGGTTCAAGCCAATTCGCTTGTGCCCGGACTGCACGAGGCTTTCCACTTTCTCGCGCAGGATGTCGTCGCCATCGCCGATCATGAGCTTTCCCGAAAGGTCGAGCATCACGACGTCGCCTTCGTGCCTTTCTTCGATCTTCATTGGTGATTCACCTTTCCCGAGCTGGACTGCCACGTCCCAAACCCGCAGTCATGTCGGGTGAAGTTACCGCTGGTTGGGCCTGGAACACAAGTCTCTTGGCTCGTCGGGACGTCCGTCCACAGGTGGGGTCATCGATCCTGGCTGCGGGTGATCGCTCGATGAGCTGGGAGAGAATGGGCTCGCCGGACCCTCGCGCGATGCCGTTCTTGGGTATGTTTATGTTTTATGTTACCATACGATGAGTGAAACGAACGACAATCTACTTGGAACCCGAGCTAGAGGTGCGCCTTCAGCTCGAGGCCAAGCAACGGAAAATCCCAATGGCCGAGATCGTCCGGGAGGCGCTCAGACAGTACCTCGACAAGAGTCCGAAAAGACTTCCCCCGGGCGCGGGGGAATTCGAAAGCGCCTTCACGGACACCTCCGAGCGAGTCGACGAGGTCCTCACCGAGACGGGGTTTGGGGAATCGAGAAACTGACGTGTCGATCGTTCTCGATACCGGGGTGGTGTACGCTTATTACGATCGGCGCGACAGCTGGCACCGGAAGAGCGTCGACCTGATGAAGCGCGAGCCCGGTCAATTCGTCCTCCCGTCACCCGTCATTCCCGAGGTCGATCATCTGCTGGGCGTCAGATTGGGAAGCGCGGCGCGACGGACTTTCTATCTCGGACTCATCAATAGTTCGTATTTCATTTCCGATGTTCCGCCGGAAGGCTATCAGCGCATTCTCGATCTGAACGACCATTTCAACGAACTGGAGCTGGGTTTCGTCGATGCCTCCGTTGTCACGATTGCCGAGGCACTCGGGTTACGCCGCATTGCGACCACGGATCGGCGCCATTTTGAACCCTTGCGCAAGCCCTTTCGGCTCGAGCTGCTTCCCGAGTGATCGCGAAACGCTTCTTTGGCCAAATTCTCGTCTTGTCAATCGCGCTGCGGCGCGAGACTCGAAGACTTAGGGGTCAATCGTCGGCGAGAACGCGCACGGGTTCGGTGCTCGACGCCCGTCGGGCGGGCAGTCCGCAAGCGACTGCCGAGACCAGGATGACCATGCCGACGGTCGAGGCGATCACATCCACGTCGAAAGAAGACGCCTGATAGAGGATGCTCGAGAGAAAACGGCCGAGCACGAGCGAGGAGCTCAATCCCACCGCGGCGCCGATCGCGACGAGCAGCATCCCCTCGTGAAACACCGAACCGAGTATGCGCCCAGGCGTTGCCCCGAGCGCCATTCGAAGCCCAATCTCCCGGGACCGCCGCGATACGACGCCGGCGAGAACGCCATACAGGCCGATGCCCGACAGAGAAAGAGCGGACAGAGCGAAAGCGGCGGAGAGAATCCCGTTCGTCCGGAAGGGTCCCCGAGCCAGTCCCACGATCTCCGGGAAAGTCATGATGCCGTAGATCGGCTGCGCCGGATTGATTCTCTGAATCGCCTCTCCCACCGCCGCGACCGCTGCTGCTTCGGAGCCGGTGTATCGGACGATGAGATTCCCCTCACGGATCCCGGCTCCGAACTCCGGAGGCTGTTCCAGCGGAAGGTAAACCTCGGGGTACTGCGGTGAGGTGAGCTGATAGTTCAGCACGTGCTCCACGATTCCCACGATTTCCGCGAGCCGAGGCTCTTCGACGGTGCCGCCAATCGAGATCCGTTCGCCGAGGGCGCTGCGCCCGGGAAAGAGAGCCCTCTCGAGCATTTCGTCCACGACCGCCACTCGCGGTGATGAGTCGGTATCGCGTGCGTCGAGGATCCGCCCGCGCAGAAGTCGAATCCCCATCGTCGGGAAGTAGCCCGCGCTGACGATCTGGATCGAGGCGAGGATTTCATCCTCTTCGGGATCGCCTCCGGATGGCAATACACCCGCTTCGACGCCAGTGCTCACGAGGGGAAGCCCGGTGCTGACGGCGACGGATTCGAGGCCTGGGTTTGCTCGGAGCTCGGCGAGCACGTCGCGATAGAATCCCGCGGCCCGGCTCGGCTCGGCGAAATCGCTCGCGGGCAACGTTACCCGCGCCGCGAGCCGGCCCTCGGTGCGAAAACCTGGGGCGATGTCGAAAATGCGGAGGAAGGTCTTCACCAGCAAGCCGGTGGCAAGCAGCAGAATGACCGAAAGAGACACCTCCGAGACGACGAGGGCCTGCGCCAGTCGACGCCGACTACTGACGAGCGCCCGCGAAGATCCCGAAGACCGCTGGAGTCGAGTCTGGCGCGCGTCAAAGAGGGGCGCGAGTCCGAACAACAACCCGCTCAAGAGACAAACGGCGAGGGCGAAAACGAGATCCTCGGCACCGAACGATATCGCGTCGATCCTCGGGGTGTTCGTAGGCATGAGAGCTCGAACCAGATCGACACCCCAGCTCGCGCCGAGCGCGCCGAGAACACCGCCGAGAACGGAGAGCACGAGACTCTCGACCCCGAGCTGACGTAAGAGCCTCACACCGCTCGCGCCAAGCGCCGCGCGAGTCGCCATCTCCCGTGTCCGGCCACTCGCTTGCACGAGCAACAAGTTGGCCACGTTGACCCAGGCGATGAGAAGCAGGAGAAGTACACTTCCGCCGAGGGCCACGAGCGCGGGACGTGCGCGGCCCACCGATCGCTCGTGAAGGGGGCTGAGAACGGCCGGGTGTGGGTGGTCGTGCTCGCGGTCGATTTCCTGCGATATGCGCGCCATGTCGTCTTTGGCCTGGGCGAGCGAGACCCCCGGAAGGAGGCGCCCCACGACCCACAGCGCCGGGTGATCCCCGCGCTCGTCCCAGGGAAGCTCGTCCCGGAAAGACTGCATGGGTATCCAGAAGTCGATCGTGCGCGTCAGGAACTCGAACGCCTTAGGCATGACTCCGGCGACGGCGAACGGACGGTCGTTCAGATAGAGCGTGTGACCGATCGCGCGCTCCGCGCTCCCGAAGCGTTCCGTGGCGAACGCGCTTGCCAGGACGATCGCGTCTTCGCCGCCGGGAAGTCCGGAGCCCACGGCGGGAGCAACACCGAGGGTGTCGAAGAAATCGTCGCTGACCATGCCGCCCCGAGCCCGGAGCGGTCCCGAGTCGCTCCGGAGATTGAAGCTCTGGGCGCGAAATGCGGAGAGACTCTCGAAGCTGCGGTTCCGCTCGCGCCAGTCGCGAAAGTTTGGAATGGATACCGAGTAGATCTGGCTTCCATCCGCGTTCGACTCGGTGACGAAGACGAGCTCGTCCGGCGCCCTGAAATCGAGAGGTCTGAGCACCACGTCCGCGAGCACGGTGAACATGGTCGTCGCGGTACCGATGCCAAAAGCGAGCGTTGCCACCACGAGGATACTGACGGCAGGACGCCGGGCAAAGAGCCGCATCGCGTGCCGTATGTCGAGGAGCAATCCTTCCATCAATTCTTTCTCCTGAGCCTCCGCTAAAGCACGTTGGATGCCACCCTGCGATCCGCGCCAGCGCGCGAGTTTCGCTCGCCCGAATCGACTCCTGTTCGCTCGCGAGACAAGGCTGTCGCTCCCTGCGACAGACAGGACTCGGCTGCCGCCTCGCGCACGGCCGGCCTCATACGTGTTTTTTCCAGAAGCCGGGGTAGAGCGTCACGAATCCCGTTGGGTCCACGTCGAGCTCGGTGAGGAAACCGGATGCGCTCACGTATCGATAGCGGGAGGAATCGATGCGGTGGTAGCTCTGCTCCAGCGGCACCAGGTCGAAGCTCGGGAACCGAAGCCATGCGGCTCGGACGGCAGATCCCTGTCCGATCGGGAGGTTCAGTCGGCGAATGGGCAGGAGGTTCGTCGATGGACTGAAGTTGAGGTCGAGATCGAGGGCGCCTTCGACCGCCGAACAGTAGGTTTCTCCGAGCCACCAGCGCCCGCCCGCGGCCCGGATCTCGAGATCCACAGCCTCGCTCCCCAGCCAGCCAGAAACCGTGCCCCGTTGGGTCTCCCATCGGGAGTCGCACCGGATGACGTAGTCGAGACGGCAGGGCTTTCCGTCGTGCTCGAAGACCGCGGTCCCCTCGAGACGCCAGTCGTTCCCGCGGGAGTCGAGCCGGGCACACTCATGGCCGGAGCGATCCAGCCTCTGCCAGAGTATGGCGTTTGCGGGCACGACGTCTTACCACGAAGAATTCTACCGTACCGACGAGATTGACCGGTTGGGGAGCCGTGAACCGCTCGCCCCACGCTGGCTTGGTATTCGAGCTCCTCGTCGTTCTCTGAAGTACACTAGCCCTTGCAGGGTGATGTCGCCACGCCTTGTGCGAAGCTCATGCGGATAACACGATTACCACGCCCGTCACTGCGACCTTTCGTCATTCGGCTCTGGGCGGTCGATGAGCGGCGGGGGCAACGGTCGATGATCGGAGCTCGGGAGCATGTCCTGCCCACGGGCGGTATGCACCTGGTCTTTCGCCTTTCGGGTGAGCCGCTTCGCCTCTTCGACGACGACGAAGATCGCCACGGACGTTTACTCGGGCAGGCGGTCGTCGGTGGCGCCCGCTCGACGTTCTATTCAAAAGACATCTCCACGCCGACGTGCTCGGTAGGTGCGCAGCTTCGTCCCGGTGCCCCAGAGCTTCTGTTCGGCGCGACCGCACAAGACCTCTCCCATCGCCATACTCCTCTCCAGGACCTTTGGGGCTCGTCGGCCGATCACGCATACGAGCAGCTTCTCGACGCCGGCGAGCCCGAGCGACGGTTGGCGCAGCTCGAGTCTCTTCTCGCACGAAGACTCCCCACGGTACGCGGACTACACCCTGCGGTCGCCTGCGCTCTCGAGCGATTCGAAGAGTTGGACAGCGTCCATGCCGTCGTGAAGCAAAGTGGCTACAGCCATCGGCACTTCATCGCCCTTTTCCGCCGGGCCGTCGGTTTGTCTCCCAAAGTCTACGCGCGAGTCGCGCGGTTCCAGAGGGCGCTTCGGCATGTCGCCTCGGAAGGGGCGGCGTCCTGGGCCGCGATTGCTCTCGAAGCCGGCTACAGCGACCAGGCGCACTTCAATCGCGATTTTCTGGAGTTTGCCGGCGTGACGCCCTCGAGATACCGCAGAATCGCGCCCCCGTCCCCCTGCCACGTAGCGATGCCGTCGGCAAGGCATGAGGTCAAATTCCTTCAAGACGCGCGAATGTGGGCGGGCTAGACTCCCATCGGTGTTTCACCGAAAGGAGCGAAGTCGATGAAGATTCACGAGATGTTCCCTTACCTCTGCGTCTCGGACGCGAAGGCCGCCATTGATTTTTACGGCAACGTGTTCGGCGTGAGCGAGAAGTTTCGCTTGACCGAGCCGAGCGGCCGCGTCGGTCACGCCGAGCTCGATTTCAACGGCATGACGTTGATGTTGTCGGACGAATTCCCGGAGTTTGGAATCAGAGCGCCATCCACGGTCGGCCCGACCTCGATCGCGATTCATCTTCATGTCGACGACGCCGATGGGATGATTCGGAGGGCGGCGGACTTCGGCGCCACGGTAGAACGGGAGCCCAAAGACGAGTTCTACGGGGAGCGCTCCGGCTGCATTCGCGATCCTTTTGGTCACCGGTGGCTTATCGGCCACAGCATCGAGGAAGTCGCGCCCGAAGAAATGCAGCGTCGCTATACGGAATTGCTGGAGAAGAGCTGAGACGCGCGCGGGCTTCCCGTCAAAACCGGAGGCCCATGCTGAAAGTCAGTTTCAGGTTTCCACCCCAGAAGCTGTCTTCGGTCACCGCCTCGCGATCCCGGTTGATGGCGGGTGCCGGGTAGCGGAGAAGCAGATTGGAGAGATCCACGCGCACGAGGCTTCGCTCCGTCGGATAGAGCTCGATTCCACCTCCGAGATCGAGGGCGAAAACTGTTCGGCCCTCGGCGAGAACGCAGGAGAGCGGCGGCGGGAAGATGAGAATGCACGGGATCGGCTCGTGCGCTCCGGCGAACCGCACGAAGCCCGGTCGCGCCTTTCCGAAGACCGAGAAGCGGTTGAAGCGAGGTCCCACAGTAATTCCGAAAAGCCCCTCGAGCCGGGAGCGCGTGAAGGTGACCCGTTCGGGCACGTCTCCGGGGTAGAAGCTCAGCTCCCCTTCGATCCCGAGGAGCGGAGTCGCCCGATAACCGATTCTTCCCCCGAAGCCCAAATCCGTGGTGTCGAGCTCGTGTTGGAACGTCGTCGTCAGGAGGCCGCTCAATTCGATGCCGCGTTCCTGGGAGCGAGCGTTGCTTCCGAGCGAAAGAAGAATGATTGTAGTGACGATGGTGGTGTTTCTCATGTGTTCAGCACTCTCCGCGATTGTCGACTCTAGGCACGTCGTGGCCCGGAGCACAAGAATCCGAGAAATCAGCCTTGACAATTATACAGACCGGTCAGTATCATTCTCGAAATGAAGTACAGACAGGTCTGTATCATAATCAGCCGCTGCTCACCGGCGGGCTGAGAAGTCATCCGCGAGTCACTCGTTCTTGACGCAAGAAAATCGGAGGAATCAGACATGAGATACGCAGTGCTGGGCACCGGGATGGTTGGACAGACGCTGGGCGAGAAGCTGGTCGCTTTGGGACACGAAGTGATGATGGGCTCGCGCACTCAAGACAACGAGAATGCGCGGGCCTGGGCGGAAAGAGTGGGGGAGTCTGGGAAGACCGGAACGTTCCGAGACGCCGCGAAGTTTGGAGACGTGGTCCTGAACTGTACGCAGGGCACGGCCTCGCTCGACGTTCTCCGTCTGCTCGACCGTGCCGACCTCGCGGGAAAAGTGCTGATCGACGTCGCCAATCCGCTCGACTTCTCGCACGGCATGCCCCCCAGTTTGGCGATCTGCAACACCGACTCGCTCGGCGAAAGCATCCAGCGTGAGTTCGCCGAGGCGAGGGTTGTGAAAGCGCTGAACACCTGCAATTGCCGGGTCATGGTGGATCCCGGCCGCGTGAAGGGCGAGCACGACGTCTTCGTCTGCGGAAATGACGAGAGCGCCAAAGAGCACGTCAAAGCCCTGTTGCGGGAATTCGGGTGGCGATCGATCATCGATCTGGGGAACATCACCAACGCCCGAGCCACGGAACAGATGCTTCCGATCTGGCTCAGTCTCTCTCGCGTGTACGGGACGTACGATGTCAATTTCAAGATCGTTCACAATTGATTCGTGAGCTCGACTCACGACCGACGCTGCCTGTCGAACAGTCCGCGGGGGCTGCCATCGAACGAGATTCAGTAGTCGAGCTGGTATTTGTTGAGGCGCGAGTAGAACTGGGAACGGGTCAAGCCAAGAAGGCGCGCGGCCTTCGATTTGTTCCCCTTGGCTTGCTGCAGGGCCTTTTCGACCAGATCGCGGTCCATAGCAGCGAGGTTGACGCCGCCAGGAGGGATCAGAAACTTCGAGCTCGAGAAGCCGCTTCCATTCAGCCCAGCCGCGGGACGAGGGGCGCTCGAGAGGAGGTGCTCACGAGTGCGGCGCTCGTGAAGAATGACGGGTCTCTTGGCGCACGGGATTCGAAGGATGGCGCCGCCGTACGGCCGGAGTGATCTAGACTACCGAATGTCCGAGATCTACGTCAGCACCGATGTCGAGGCCGACGGGCCGATCCCCGGCCCCCACTCGATGCTGAGCTTCGGCTCCGCCGCCTATCGCGAGAACAAGACGCTCTTGAGCACCTTCTCGGCGAATCTCGAGACCCTTCCGGGCGCTTTCGGCCACCCCGACACGATGCGTTGGTGGCAAAAACAGCCCGAGGCCTGGGCTCGTTGCCGGGAGAACGTCCGTCCACCCGAAGAGGTGATGCCCGAGTACCTCCGTTGGCTCGAGAAGCTTCCTGCGCGGCCGGTCTTCGTCGCCTACCCAGCTGCCTACGACTTCATGTTCGTCTATTGGTACTTGATGCGTTTCACCGGTGAGAGCCCGTTCTCCCACTCCGCTCTCGACATCAAGACCTATGCGATGGCGATGCTGAAACGGGACTACCGTGACTCGGTCAAGAAGAACATGCCGCGCCGCTGGTTCGACGAGCTCCCTCACACCCACGTGGCGCTCGACGACGCCATTGCTCAGGGCGCGCTCTTCTGCAATATGCTTGCCGAGTCCCGAGGCGCCGCAGATCCCCCGGCCCGGGGATAGAGCTGTCGGATTCCTGACGTCCCGAATGAAATGAGTCGCGCAGCCGATGGAGGATGCCGAGGTGCTCGGTGAGTGAAGCATCGGGGATCACACACTGGCAGAGCTCGTCGAAGATGATTGCGTCGTCACGGGCTCGGTCTAGGTCCCGACCTCTTCGAGCTATAGGATGTTAATCCCGTGAACGACCGTGTGTTCGTCGTCCTGACGTTCGCTTCTGCCCTTGGCTGCGGGCTGACCGCCGGCGTGTTCTTCGCGTTCTCGTCGTTTGTGATGAAAGCACTGGCGCGGCTGCCGGTTCCGCAAGGGATCGCCGCGATGAACTCGATCAACGTCTTGGCGGTGAACCCCCTGTTCATGACGGCCCTGTTTGCCACGGCGGGCGCCTGCCTTCTGGTAGCCTTCTGGACGCTGGTTGCATGGCAGAGACCCGGCGGCGCGTATCTGCTCGTCGGCGCCGTTTTCTACGTCGTGGGCACGGTCCTCGTGACCATCGTCTTCAATGTGCCGCGGAACAATGCGCTGGGAGCGGTGAACCCGTCGAGTGCCGATGGCGCTCGCCTATGGGCTGACTACGTCACCAGCTGGACGGCGTGGAACCACGTGCGGACGATCGCGGCTCTTGTCGCGGCTGCCTTGTTCACTTTCGGGCTGTGCGTAACACACGTCAGGTGATTTCGCGGCTCCGGCGCACACCTACGTGCGAGATTGGCGAGCATCCAGGGTGCCCTGGATAAAAATAGTGCCGTCAGGCGAGGAGCCGGAGGCGATCCATCGGGTGACCGAGAGAGCGCCTCCGCCTTCTCATCTCCGCCCAGAGATCGCCGACCTCGGCCATGCGGCGGGCCATTGTCCGCAACGTGAACGTCCTAGGGCCAACCTCTCCTCGCTCGAGCTCCGCCCAGGTGCAGGGTGCTGACACCGGCGCTCCGGGCTTTGCCCGAACCGCGTAGGCCGCGGCAATCGTTGCCCCGTAGCCGTTGCGACCGGTATCGATGTAGATGCGCCCGCCCCGATTCGCCTTGTTGAACTCCTGGGTGAGGTTCTGCGGATCCCGCTTCACGAGGAGAGCCCCGACCCTTTGGGCGAAGCTCGCGACGTCATCCCATCCGGCGCGTGCATCGAGGGGCACGACGACATGGAAGCCCTTCCCGCCCGACGTCTTCACCCAGCTCGGAAGTCCCAGCTCATCCAGGAGCTCGCGAACGTCGAGCGCGGCCGAACGCAGGACGTCCGGCTCATCCTGGGACGGGTCGAGGTCGAAGACGCACAGATCCGGCTGATAAAGCTTCGGTACGCGCGACGTCCACACATGCGGAGTGATGCAGTTCTGGTTCGCGAGCCAGAGCAGCGATCTCTTGTTGCCCACGAGCGGAAATCGCACCGTGCCATCCTTCTTCGGGACCTCGACGCGCGAGAGCCAGTCGGGAGAGCCCCTGGGAACGTTCTTCTGGAAGAACCCCTTGTCGCCGATACCGGCCGGATAGCGCTCCATCGTGAGTGGCCGTCCGCGGAGGTACGGCAGCATGGCGGGCGCGATCGCCTCGTAGTAGGAGGCGATCTCGCCTTTCGTGATGCCGTCCGCGGAGAACAGCACCTTTTCCGGATGCGTGATCACGCCGTTTCGCGCACGACGTCGCGCGCCGATTTGTCTTCGCGCACACCGAGGAAGCGCGGATGGCGGAGCTTGTCGTGGGCGGTCCATTCGATGAAGCCGACCTGAACGACGAGCTCAGGACGCACCCAGTGAGCGCCGAGGCGAGGGAGTCCCTTCGCCCGCGTGAAAGGAGACTCTGGGACCTCGAGGCCATCGAGCCGCCTCCGAAGCAAAAGGAGCAGTTCCGTGGCGAGGCCAGTGCCGACCTTCCCCGCGAAAACGAAGTCCGGGTGCTCGAAGTATCCGACGAGAAGCGCACCCAGTCCTCGCCTTCGCCCCCGAGGCTCGGTGAAGCCGCCCACGACGAGCTCCTGGGTTGCCTCGCACTTCATCTTCAGCCAGTTGCGCGAGCGTCGGCTCTCGTAGGGCGATCCGCGCCTCTTCGCGATGACGCCCTCCCACCCCTCGCGACAGGCCCGCTCCCAGGGCTCCGGCTCATCGAGCCAAGACAGTCGATGAAGCGGTGGTCGAAGCGGGAGCTCGTCGAGGAGAGACTTCCGG
>DASPGQ010000083.1 GCA_035620555.1 Vicinamibacteria bacterium | reverse complement strand
CGATGGCCCGCGCGATGTCTCTACGCTCCCTGGGTTTCAACAAGGACCCGTTGTCGTTTGCGATACCGAGACTCCTCAGGATCGGGGCATAGAAGAGGTATACCGTTTCCTGTGGGCTTCGTTCGGGGAGGAGCACGACTCCCATCGCGTTCTTCGGAAGCCTCCAGCCGGATGGCTCGGAAGGCATGAGGACAACCTGAATCCGGGCTTCCGGGGCTCGCTCCAGCTTCCGCTCCTCTTCCCAGGCTACCGAGACACCGAGCCGGCGAAAGACCGCGTCGGCTTCCGACCGAGCCTGCTCGAAATCGTGCAAGAGCTCGTGGTGGTCGCGCCAGAGGATTCTCAGAACGTGCTCCTCTCCGCTGGCCACCGCTGTCGGGAAAGCTAGGACACTCCCTCCGAGGACCGCCGCCAGCCAATCTCCACGCATCGCACCCTCCTTGAGTGCAAGAGATGTAGCAAGCGGGAGAATCAGAAGTCCTCAGAGATGAGGTCCAAAGTTCTCAAGAATTCTCAGAGACGGTTGAATTCAGACCGTGCTACCCCGTAGGGGCGTTCGTAATGGACGGAAGTCCTGATCACTCGTTCAGCCAGCGCTCGTACTGCCGCCGGTCGCGTTGGCGAATGGCTTCGCGCTCGCGCTGCTCCTCGGGCGAAAGGTGCGGGCCTCGTAAGTGCTTCGAACGCAGGGCTTCGGGGTACTCGGCGGCGGCAACGACGTCTCGGAAGTCTCGTTGAGCGTCCTCGAGGAGCTCTTCGAGCTTGTCGAGAGACCCCGCGGCCAACTTGAGCATCGCGAGTCGAATGCGCGTCTGTCCGGACTCGGATCCGTCGCCCGCGTAACGCCGAAGGATCTCGAGCGCGCGGCGGCGCGCGTCAGCGGTGGACCAGATCGAGTCAACCTTGTACGTTACGCGTCCGTCCATTTACGTCATCTGGATATTCGAACTGCTTGCTCGCATCTCATACCCACGAAGCGGCCCGATGCGGACGATTGGGCCGTCGAAGACGACAGCTAGCGGTACGGCGCCGCTTGCACGAAGTGCTCGAGATCCGCGAAGACCGCGTGGACGTCTTCTTTGAAGACGTCGCCGATTAGGATGTCGGTGATGCGGTCGCGGTGCTCGGGATGCTCTCCGACGAAGGTCGCGAAGCTGAACCCCGGGGTGTAGAAGGCGTAGACGAGCCGGCGCACCGCTTCCATCCCCGAGAGCAGCTTCGGTTCGAACCGGCCCAGTCGGTGCGCCCTCGTGTCCCGAGCACGCAAAGCGTCGTCGATGGACGAAGCCGCCATGTCTGCGGAAGCAAGCGCCAAGAAGACGCCCGAGGAGTAGATGGGGTCGAGAAAGCCGAACGCATCCCCGACGAGGACGAAGCCATCCCCCGCCACACGGTCGGCCCGGTAAGAATAGTCTTTCTCGACGTGTACGTTCGAGATCCGCCGAGCCTTCGAGAGGCGTTCGGCGACCCCGCTGCAGTCGCGAATTTCCCGGTCGAGGACCTCCTCGTGCGAAAGCCCCCTGCCGAAGAGATCTTCCGGCGCCGCGACAACCCCCACACTTATCCGATTGTCGGACAGAGGGATGTACCAGAACCATCCACGGTTCCCCCGAGTGTGGAGGATGATCGTCGCCCCCTCGTCGATTCCGCGATCACGACGACCGTTCTCGTAGTGCGCGAAGACGGCCGCCCTTCCGAGCCCGGGATCGCGGCGCCTGAGCTCGAGCCGCCGCGAGACGATCGAAGTGAGGCCGGTAGCGTCCACGACGACCTCTGCCCCGATGCGCTCGGGTGGGCCCCCTTCGAGGCTCGCCTCGACGCCAACGACCCGTCCGTCATCGAAGATCACGTCACGCGCAAGCGCCCCCACGCGCACCTGGCAGCCGCTCTCGGCGGCGTTCTCCAGCATCGCGGAGTCGAGCCATGCCCTCTCCACCTGCCACGTATAGGAACATTCGCGCGGATCGCGCTCGAAGAAGTAGAACGGGCGCGAGGCCTTCCCTTCGGCGGAGACGAACTGCACGCTCGCCTTCACCGGAGAGCCGCTCTGGCGGAGGCGCGGCAGCATCCCCAGCTTCTCGAAGATCCAGTAGGTGGCGGGCATCAGGGACTCGCCGATGTGGAACCGAGGGAATCGCTCCTTCTCGAGGACCAGCACGTCCCGTCCTGCCCGGGCGAGAAGCGCGGCCGTGGCGGCACCCGCGGGACCACCCCCGAGAACGACGACCTCGGCCCGGCTCGGAAGTCTATCCGAGCTCATGTGTACCGCGTGCTCCGGTGCTCGGGGAGAAAGAACCGCGGAAGGAGCGAGTCGACGCGGAGGAGCGCATCACGACTGAGCCGCAGCGCGTCGCCTTCGATCGTCAAGAGCCCACGCTCTTTGAGGTCGCCGAGAGGGCGCTGAAAATCATCGAGGATGTCCCGTCCAAACTTCTTCCGGAAGTAGCTCCTCGACAGGCGGCCGAGCTTCATCTGCAGGATGAGCTCACGGATGAGCTTCTCCCGCTCGCTGGCGACGAATGCCCGCCGCAACGGGAGCTCTCCCCGTGAAACCGCATCCACGTAATCATCGAAACGATCGAGGTTTTGATAGTGGACACCGCCGACGTGGGAGAAAGACGCCACGCCCAGAGCCAGGAGATCGGCTCCGTGCCACAGGCTGTCGCGGTAGCTGAAGTTACAGGTCTCGGGATCCTTGACCAGCGTGTATCCGCTCGACACGCCGTAGCCCGCGTTCTCGAATCTCTCGAAGGCTCGTCTCAGCCACTCCCGCTTTTGCGCCCAGGTCGCCACCGGCGTGCGCTTTCCCTCGACGAGGATTTCCTTCGAGTAGACGGTGTTGTAGGGAAGCTCCATCTGATAGATGGTGACGCTGTCGGGGGCCAGGGCGAGCGTGCGCGACACGCTCTCGTCCCACGTCTCGTCGGTCTCTCCCACCATTCCCGCAATGAGATCGACGTTCACATAGGGAAAGCCAACGTTTCCGATCCACTCCCACGCCCGCTCGATCTCGGCCGAGAGGTGGGCGCGCCCGTTCTCGCGCAAGATGTCGTCGTTCCAGCTCTCGATGCCGAGGCTCAGACGGCTGACGCCGATGGTCCGCAGCGCGCGAAGCTTCGCCTCGCTCAAGGTTCCCGGCTCGCACTCGAAGGTCACTTCCTCCGCGTCGTCCCAGGAGACGGATCGCTCGAGACCGCGAACGAGTTTTCCGAGCTGCTTCGCGCTCAGAAAGGAGGGGGTTCCGCCGCCGAAGTAGACGAAGCTTAGAGCCCGGCCCTCGAGAGCACGCCGGCCGCGGTAGAGCTCCATCTCGCGGACGAGCGCTTCGTCGTAGCGCTCGACGTCCCTCGCGTTCTTGTCGGTGTAAACCCGAAAATAGCAAAATTTGCAGCGCTTTCGGCAAAACGGAACATGGAGGTACAACCCGAGAGCGACGGAAGGATCGGAGCTCCGGTCGAGGACTTCTTCGACCCTTGAGAGATGTTCTCCACTCCAGAAGAAGAAGGGAGGGTAGTTCGCGATGAAATAGCTACCGACCTCGGTGCCCCGCGCGTCGGTGGTCGCTTCCATGATCTTCCACTCTCACTTCCTGCTTCCTCCTCCATGAAGTTTAGCACGCTGGACGAACGCACCTCCGCCGCTAGGGGCGAAACCGCACCCACTTCACGACGCGCTGCTGCGTGACCTCCGCTCCATAGAGGTTCCCCTCGTCGTCCACCGCGATGCCTTCGGGACCGCTGTAGCCCATCACGTTGACGCGATCGTCGGGGATGAAATGCTGCACCCAGCCGGTGCGCGCGTCGCCGATGCGAATGCCCTTCTCCCACCCCGCATTGCGCATGCCCATGTACTCGTCGGGCGCGGGGCTCGACTCCGAGTCGGCGACGTAGATC
>DASPGQ010000082.1 GCA_035620555.1 Vicinamibacteria bacterium | reverse complement strand
CGTACCTCAAGCTCGACCAAATCCAGCAACTCCGGATCGTCCACCATGTCGACCTTGTTCAGGAATACCACGATGTACGGTACACCTACCTGACGTGCCAGCAATATGTGCTCTCGCGTCTGTGGCATCGGACCATCCGCTGCCGATACCACCAGAATCGCTCCGTCCATCTGAGCCGCACCCGTAATCATGTTCTTCACGTAGTCCGCGTGACCGGGACAGTCGACGTGCGCGTAGTGACGTTTCGACGTCGCGTACTCCACATGCGCCGTCGCTATCGTGATCCCTCGCTCCCGCTCCTCGGGCGCGTTGTCGATCGAATCGAAACTCCGGAAGCTGACACTCTTGTCCCCCTTCGCCAGAACCTTCGTGATCGCAGCCGTCAACGTCGTCTTCCCGTGGTCAACGTGACCAATCGTGCCCACGTTCAAGTGTGGTTTGCTGCGATCGAATTTCTCTTTCGACATCACTCGGTCTCCATCTTTCTTCCCGCGCTCAATGCTTCCGAGGTGGAGCCCACGACCGGGATTGAACCGGTGACCCCTTCCTTACCAAGGAAGTGCTCTACCACTGAGCCACGTGGGCTATTCCAACTCGCGGACGCCAAACGCCAAGGGTGCAGTCAGTGGAGCGGGAGACGGGACTCGGACCCGCGACCCTCAGCTTGGAAGGCTGATGCTCTACCAACTGAGCTACTCCCGCAGAACTCTTAAGAAAATCACGACAAACTGGTGGAGCGGGGAGGATTCGAACCTCCGAAGGCGCAAGGCCGGCAGGTTTACAGCCTGCTGCGTTTGACCGCTTCGCTACCACTCCCTCACTCGACACAGGACACCACGCGTCCAAGGCACGATTGGCTTCGTGCCTTGGAGAAGCGTATCGATCGAGGTCGGGGGTAGCCACGCTTTATGATTCCATCGTGGGGCTGGCGAAGGGATTTGAACCCCCGACCGGCTGATTACAAATCAGCTGCTCTACCAACTGAGCTACGCCAGCTTGCAAACTCGCGATTCTAGCAGATGCAAACCGCAGCATGCAAGGCAAAAAATGACACTCCTGCCACGACTTGCTCTGGAAGGCCCTATCTCCCGAGAAAGGCTCAGTATAGCTCCGACGGCGCCGCTCGCCAAGGGGCATTTCCGGCCTATTTCCTCGAGATTCGCTGGCGAACTACTTCATAAAGCACGATTCCCGCGGCCACGGACAAGTTGAGGGAGTCCACCTTGCCGAGCTGGGGCAGCGAAACCAGGGCATCACAGCCAGCGGCCACGCGCGGCCGGAGCCCCTTTCCTTCCGATCCGACGACTACGGCAACCGGGCTGGTAAAATCGAACTCGTACCAGGGCGTGGGAGCGCTCGCCTGCAGCCCCACGACCCAGAGTCCCGCCTCCTTGAGACGTCTCAAGCTTTCGGCGAGGTTGCCGACTCGGGCGACGGTGACGTGGTGGAGAGCCCCGGCGGATGCCGCGACCGCGGCCTCGGAGAACGGCGCCGTGCGCCGTGCCGGAATCACGATTCCGTCGACGCCCGCTCCGTCCGCGACGCGAACCACCGCCCCGAGGTTTCGCGGGTCCTCGACCTGGTCGAGGACCAGCAGCAAAGCCGGAGTGGGAAGCCGGGAAAGCAGCGTTTCGAGATCGAGCCAACCCACATCCGCCAGCTCCGCCACGACGCCTTGATGGTGACCACCATAACGACGCAGCCGTTCTCGCGGCTCGCGATACAGGGGAACACCGCGCTCTCGAGCGAGCGAAGCGATCCGAGCGAGTCGCTCGTCGAGCCGACCTTCGACGAGGACGATTTTCCTCACGCGAGCGGGGTCGCCGGTAAGGGCTTCCCGAACCGCGTGGATGCCCTGAATCGTCCGCACCGACTCAGCCGTTCCGTTCGAGGCCTATGAGGGTCGCTACGGCGTGGACGGCAATCCCTTCACACCGGCCGATGAATCCCATTCCGTCCGTCGTCGTCGCTTTGAGACCCACGGCACTCTCGGGAATCCCCAGAAGCCGGGCCACCGACCGCCGGATGAGGGCGATGTGCTCGGAAAGCCTCGGTTCCTGAGCGATGACCACGGCGTCGACCGACGAGACTTCGTAACCCGTCTGCTTCGCGATCTCGAGGGCGCGACTCAAGAACAACGAGCTCTGGACGCCCCGCCATTGAGGGTCGTCGGACGGAAACAAGGCGCCAATATCGGGGGCGGCGACGGCGCCGAGAATGGCATCGGTCAAGGCATGCAGGAGCACGTCGCCATCGGAGTGGCCTTCGATTCCTCGGTTGTGCTCGATGCGATGACCGCCCAAAATCAAGTCCCGGCCCTCGCCGAAACGATGAGCGTCGAACCCCACGCCCACCCGCATGTCACCGCCTCGCATTCTGGCCGATGTAGTACTCCATCCTCTCCACGTCGTGAAGGCTCGTGACCTTCAGGTTTTGCTCTTCTCCCGGTACGATGACGATCGGAGCAGACAGTCGCTCGACGAGCGACGCTTCGTCCGTACCGAGGAAGCCGTCCCGCCGCGCGGCATCGAATGCCCGCCGAAGCAGACCGAGACGGAAGCACTGAGGTGTCTGCGCGCGCCAATAGCGCTTTCGGTCGGCCGTGCCCTGTACGAAGCCGTCCTGGGAAACCTCCTTCAAGGTCTCGACCACCGGGACCGCCGCGATCGCTCCTCCGTGCCTCGAGGCGGCCTCGACGACTGACTCGATCAGCTGCGGACTCACCAGCGGACGGGCACCGTCGTGGACGGCAACGAGTCGCGAATCGGAGTCTCCAAGCCTGGAAACGCCGGCCCAGACCGACGCTTGCCGGGTGTCGCCTCCGGCAACGACTTCCACCGCCGCGCCCTCGATGTGAGGCGCGATGGTCCGCTCGGCCTCCTCGAAGCCGGCGCGCGGAAGCACCAGCACCGTCCGCTCGATCGTTCGGCACCGGGCGAAGCTCGAGAGGGAATAGGCCAGCAGGGGTCTGCCGAGGACAAGGTGAAATTGCTTGGGTACGGGACCTCCGAAACGGCTCCCCCGCCCTCCGGCGACGACGACGGCGAAGGCCGAGATCATGCCCGGGTAGCCTCGAGATTCCTGCTCACGACTGCTCTGACGCGTTCGGCAAGAACTTCAGCCTGTTCTTCATCGAGATTGTCGAGCGGTATCGGCCGATCGATAGTGAGCCCTATCCGGCGCGGGTGCACCGTAACCTCACTGCGCTTCATCACCAGATAGCTATCGGCAATGGTAATCGGCACGACGGGGATTCCCGCCCGCAGGGCTAGACGAAAGCTGCCTTTCTTGAAGGGTCGCAGGATCCCGTCGAAGCTGCGCGTTCCTTCGGGAAATACGACGACGGACGTCCCTCCCCGGATTCTGCTGGCGGCGTGCTCGAGGCTTTCGCGGGCCTTCTTGGGGTTCTCGCGCTCGACGCCGATATGTCCACTCATGAAGAGGTGCCAGCCGAGAAACGGCACCCGGTTCAACGATTTCTTGTAGAGGATACGAAAAGAAACGGGCAAATGCGCAAACACGATGGGCGTGTCGAACAGGCTCTGGTGATTCGAGGCGAACAGGTAAGTCGTGCCCGGTCGAAGGTTTTCCAGGCCCTTCACCTGAACTGTCACTCCGCAGGTCTCGAGAATGAGGCGGGCCCAAATGCTGGCGACGCGGTGCGACGGATCCCCGGAGCGAAACACGAGGGCCAAGGCGAAGGACACGGCACCGCAAACGATCGTATAGACGGTCACGAGCGGTATGAACCAGAAAAGCGTTCGAAGCTTGGCCCAGTCGATGACAGTACCCTCGCCCTGGCCCCGGCAGGAGAACCGGGTGACGCGGAACCGAATACTAGCGTGCGGCGACGGTTGCCGGCGAATCGAGCGTCTTCCCGAAAATCATCTTGCCCGCCGTGGTCTGCAACACGCTCGTGACGGTGATGTCGACGTTCTTCCCCAGGAGCTTTCGAGCGTTGTCCACGACGACCATCGTGCCGTCGTCCAGATAGGCGACTCCCTGGTTGTATTCCTTGCCCTCCTTCAGGATGAACACGCGCATGAACTCTCCCGGAAGCACGACCGGCTTGAGCGCGTTGGCCAGCTCGTTGATATTCAACACCTGAACACCCCGGACCTGTGCGACCTTGTTCAAGTTGAAGTCGTTCGTCACGATCTTCGCGCCCAGCTCCTTCGCAATCTCGATGATCTTGAGGTCGACCTCCTTGACGTCGGGGTAGTCGAGCTCCGAGATATCGACTTCGATGCCGCTCATCTTTCGTACTTTCTGAAGGATGTCCAGCCCGCGCCGGCCTCGATTGCGTTTGAGCGAATCGGCCGAGTCCGCGACCTGCTGCAGCTCTTTCAGGACGAACTGAGGAATGACGAGCTTTCCGTCGATGAATCCGGTCTCGCAAATGTCGGCGATCCGGCCGTCGATGATGACACTCGTATCCAGGACCTTGAGATTCTTCGAGGTGGTCGTTCCCCGGAAATAGGCGATCACCGCGAGGGGGTCGAACCACTCACCGCGGGTCCAGCCGAGAACGAGCCCCAAGTAGATGAAGAGCAGCAAGACGAAAGCGAGCCAGAACGCCTGGCTTCCGGGGCTCATCGGGATCTTGGCGAGTGGGATGCTGACGAGAAGGGCGAAGACGACGCCGAGGGCGGCACCGAGAGACGCCCCGGCCACTTGCTTCGGAGTCACCCCGCGAATGCGGTTTTCGAGCAGGATCGCTGCTCCGCCGGCTACGAGACCAAGGGCAATGTTTGCGGGAAGGCCGAACGGAAGGGGGCTGAACGCCCCCCCCGCCGCGACGAGCCCGACGAGTAAGAGTCCGCGAATCGACAACAACCACATGATCGTCACTTTCGGTACACGAATGAACCTAGAAAACGTTCCCCATGAGCGAGGATACGTCGGCAATGCCGATCAGCTCGAGCTCCGCCGGCGCCTCGGACAGGGGCAGATTGGCGTTCGGCACATACGTCTTCTGAAATCCCATCCGCGCGATCTCCTTCACCCGAACTGCGAACTGCTGGGCGGCGCGCACCTCGCCGGACAATCCCACCTCCCCGATGAAGGCCGTACCCGTGGGAATGGCTTGGCCCCGAAGGCTCGAGGCCACCGACGCCACCAGGCCGAGATCGGCGACCGGTTCGGTTACCGAGAGCCCGCCCGCCACGTTGACATAGACATCGTGGGCGGAAAAGGGCATGCCCACGTGCTTTTCGAGCACGGCGAGGAGGAGAGAGACCCGGTTTACCTCGAAGCCGACCGCGACGCGGCGAGGGTATCCGAGCCCGGTCTGCGCCACGAGGCTCTGGATCTCGAGAAGGAGCGGTCTCGTCCCCTCGAGAGAGCATACGACCGCGGAGCCCGGCGCGCTGTGGTCGCGCTCGGAGAGGAAGAGCGCGGACGGGTTTTCCACCGGCACGAGGCCCGCTTCGGTCATCTCGAAAACGCCGAGCTCGCCCGCGGCGCCGAACCGATTCTTCACCGCCCGAACGACGCGATGCGACTGGTGCTGTTCTCCCTCGAAGTACAGGACGGTGTCGACCATGTGCTCGAGCGCCTTCGGGCCGGCGAGGTTCCCCTCCTTGTTGACGTGGCCGATCAGAAACACCGGAGTGGAGGACGATTTCGCGTAGTAAAGCAGCTCGGCCGTGACTTCCCGCACCTGGCTGATGCTCCCCGGTGTCGAGGAGAACTTCGGTGAGTAAACGGTCTGCACCGAATCCAGGATCACGAGTGAAGGGTCGAGTCGTGATAGCTCGCCGAGGATTCGTTCTAGCCCGGTCTCAGCGAAGAGAAGCAGGCTCGCGGCGTCGACTCCCAGCCGCTCGCCGCGGAGCTTGATTTGACGCTCCGACTCCTCGCCACTCACGTAGACGACGCGGTTGCCATCGCGGGCGCGCGCGGCGGCCACCTGGAGCAACAGCGTCGATTTCCCGATTCCGGGCGCGCCTCCGAGAAGCACGAGGGAGCCTTCGACAATCCCGCCCCCGAGGACGCGATCGAACTCCTCGAGGCCACTTCCGATCCGCAAGTCGGCATCGGTTGGGACTTCGGCGTAGGCCAACGCCTTCCCCGAACGACCAACCCCGCTCGGCCCTTCGGCGGAGTCACCGGCCGCGGGGATCTCCTCGACGAAGCTGTTCCACGCCTCGCAGTCGGGGCACCGGCCAAGCCATTTGGTTGCGGTCATCCCGCACTGCTGGCAGACGAATGCGGTCTTCAGCTTTGCCATCAAAGCGATGAGGCCCGTAGTGGCACGACGAAATCGATTAGGAACAGGCTAACCGCTGAATTATAGCACCTTCGCTCGATTTTCTCGCCACGACTGTTTCTCGTTTAATGCTCAATGCCGTGGCGGGACCTGTAATTGATGGTGCCGCCACGGCTCGGCCTTTGCGGCGCTGCGCGCCGACGCCCGCCTCCGCCCTTCGGGCTTCGGCGCGGTTCCGACGAAGCCTTGGCGAAGTCGAACGGCAGAGGTTTTGGCCACCGCTCGGCAGGCTGGGTCGCACTTTTTCGTCAGCCTGTTACAGCGCGTCGTCGTGACGCCATTCGAGGTTCTCGAACCGGGTATATTCCTTGATGAAGGCCATCTTGACCGTACCCGTCGGGCCGTTACGCTGTTTTCCGATGATGAGCTCAGAGATACCCCGGTTGTCCGGGGTCTGGTTGTACTCTTCCTCACGGTAGATGAAAACGACCACGTCGGCGTCCTGTTCCAGGGCACCGGACTCGCGCAGGTCGGAGAGCTGAGGGCGATGATCGCCGCGGCTCTCCGGGGCGCGGGAAAGCTGCGAGAGAGCGACGACCGGGATATCGAGCTCTTTGGCGAGCGCTTTGAGCGAGCGGCTGATGTTCGCGATCTCCTGGGTTCGGTTCTCGAATCGACCTCGACCCTGCATCAACTGGAGGTAGTCGACGATGAGGAGATCGAGGCCCTGCTCGAGCTTGAGCCGCCGGGCTTTGGCCCGCATTTCCAAGATCGAGATCGAGGGCGTGTCGTCGATGAAGATCTTCCCCTGCGACAAGTCCGAGACCGCCTGCACGAGCTTGGTCCAGTCCTTCTCCGAGAGAAAGCCGGAGCGGAGCTTGTGCATGTTGACGCGGGCTTCGCCGCATAGCATGCGAAGCACGAGCTGCTCCTTGGACATCTCGAGGCTGAAAACACCCACCACGCCGTCGGTTTTGAGACCCACGTGCTGGGCAATATTCATACAGAAGCTGGTCTTGCCCATCGCCGGGCGAGCGGCCACGATGATGAGATCCGAGGGTTGGAGCCCTGAGGTCATCTCGTCGAACTCCACGAACCCCGTGGGAACGCCGGTGACCAGCTCGCGATTCTCCGACAGGGCGTCGATGGTCTTGAAGCTGCCCTTGACGATCTCCGATACCGGCTCGAAGCCGCTTCGAATCGCGCCTTCGGAAATCTCGAAGATCGACTTCTCCGCTTCGTCGAGTACGGCTTGAGACTCATCGGCATTGTCGAAGCAAGCCTGGGAGATCCGGTTCGCCGCCGAGATCAAGCTCCTCAGCACCGACTTGTCCTTCACGATGCGGGAGTAATAGGAAACGTTGGTTGCTCGGGGAACACCCTCCAAGAGCGACCCCAGATAGGCGACCCCCCCGACCGAGTCGAGCTCTCCCGCCCGGGACATTTCCTCTTTGAGCGTTACTAGATCGATGGCATCGCCCCGCTCGGAAAGAACTGCCATCCTGGCAAATACCTTCCGGTGAGCGTCGCGGTAGAAGTCCCCCGGGGTGAGTATCTCGGCGGCGTGATGGAACGTTTCGTTCTCGATCAGAATCGCACCGAGAACGGTACGTTCCGCCTCCAGATTATGAGGGAGCGTTCTCTCGAGTACGGCGTTGTCCTGCGCCAAGGCGTTTCTCTCGGCCGTTCGTTACCAGCCGGCGCTCCTACTCCTCTTCTTTTTCCTTCTCGACGATGACCGGGATAGAAACCTCTACTTGAGGATGGAGCCTCACGACCACCGAGAACTCTCCCAGGGTCTTGAACGGCTCGTCGAGCTGGATCTTCCGCTTCTCGATCTTGAAACCTTTTTCGGCGACGGCGTCGGCGACGTCGGTAACCGAGACCGAACCGTAGAGCTCCTGCCCTTCACCGTGCACTTTGCGCCGGAACGACAGCTTCAGACCGGAAAGAGAGCTCGCCAGGTTCTCCGCGTCTTCTCTTTCCTTGGCGAGCCGGGTCTCGTAGACCTTCCTTTCCTTCTCGATGAGACGCAGGTTCTCGTCCGTTATCTCGACCGCAAGACGCCGGGGAAGCAGGTAGTTCCTCGCATAACCCCGCGCCACGTTGACGATCTCGCCCCGCTTCCCGAGATTCTCCACTTCTTCACGCAGAATCAGCCGCATCGTCTCCTCCGCCCCATGTTCCGGAATCAGGAGTAGGGTATGAGCGCCATGAAACGGGCCCGTTTAATCGCGGTCTTCAGCATGCGTTGCGATCGAGCTCCCGCTCGGGAAATCCGTCGTGGAAGAATCTTGGCTCTTTCGGGGATGAAGTTCTGAAGCAGCTTGACATCCTTCCAGTCGATGTAATCGATTTTGTCGAGAAGAGGGTTGACCTTGGCCCGGCGATAGAAGAAGCGTCGCTTTCCGCCGGCTCCCCCAACCGAGGGTTTGCGCGCCATCGTGCCGGATTTCTTTTGCATCACTCAAATCTCCTTTATCGACTCGTCGGGAATCGATTCGTCGTCCGGCGCGCTCCTGTCGGGGGATGCCTCCGCGACCGGCGTCTCGCGAGACCGCCGCACCCTGCGTTCCCGGCGGGCGGCATCTTTGTCGGCTCGCCGCGACTTGCGCCGCTCCTGCTTCACTCGCTCTTCGTCCACACGCACCGTCAAGAACCGCAACACCCCGTCAGTGACCCGCAAACGTCGCTCGATCTCGGAGATTGCCGCGGGCGGGGCCTTCAGGTAGCTCA
>DASPGQ010000081.1 GCA_035620555.1 Vicinamibacteria bacterium | reverse complement strand
CCGCGAGGTCGGGGACACAGTTCAGCGGTCCGAGGCTCGAATAAGCGCAGGCAAAGTAGGCGTCGCCAAGCCGGTCGAGCTCATGAATCCCCAGGTGACGCACCGTGACCCGATCCTCGAGTCCCGAAGCGCGAGCTCTCCTCTGTGCCTCCTGAGCCATCTCGGGCGACCAGTCGATGGCCGCTACCCGGTAGCCTCGGCGGCCGAAGTACTCGACATCGGCTCCCGGCCCGCAACCGAGATCGAGGAGCGTGGATCCTTCCGACGCGATCGCGCGGACGGCGTTTCGCGTGTGGCGACGCATCGCCCGGAGCACGAGATTCCTCTCGTTGTCGTCATCGTAGGTATCGGCTACGGTGTCGAAAGCCCGCTGCGTCTCGAGGAGGGCTTCGGCGGTCAGTGCCACAACGGGCTCCTCGGTCCAACCCGGATCGAGCACACACACCGCTGACACAGGCTGTTTCTTTCGACGTCCAGCTCGCTGCGAAAGGCGGGAAGATCCTCACTCAGGATTTCGGTCAGCGGTCTCTCCCGCAAGGACCCGATCACCGCGTGAAAGAAGCAGGGGCGAACGTTTCCGTTCGCCTCGACCACCGCCGAGATCCAGGGCGCGTTGCAGGAGACGCGCGGAAACGGTTCCTCGCCCAAGAGGGCGGCGTAGTAAGCAGGGATTCGGCGGAGCCTGTCGGGGCTTTCGGCGATCCGCCCCGACCAAAAGGCTTCGGTCTCGTTCTCGATTATGTCTTCGACGATCGCCCGCATCTCCTCGACCTCGCTCGAATCCAGGAGCAACTCGTCGGCCGCGGGTAGGTGCTGGCGCCCGAAAGCCAAGGTCGAGACGTCCGCGGCGAGAAACGAGATGGAGTGGAGCTCCATGGTGCGCGCTTTTTCGACGAGCCGGGGAAGCTCGCGAAAGTTTCGCTTGTGGAGCGTCGAACGTGCCGTCACCGGAAGCCCGGGCGCCAGGCGCCGGAGCCGGTCGACGCCTGCCTCGACGGCCGCGAGAGCGTCCAGTCCACGCACCGATCGATACGCATCCCGGCTCGTCGCATCGAGAGAGATCGTGACCCGAGAGAAGAGGTCGGCGACCTCTCGAGCATGGCGAGGCAAGAGCACGCCGCTCGTGAGAAGCTCGAGCCGCACGTGCTGGCTTTGGAAGAGAGCGGCGATCTCGAAGAGATCGGGTCGTACCAGAGGCTCACCGCCGGAGAAGAGAACGACTCGCGTACCAAGCGTTCCGAGAGACTGTGCCATCGTGGCGATCTCGTCGAGCGTCATATCGTCCGCGCCGGTGCTCTTCCACCAGTCGCAGGAAACGCATCGACTGTTGCAACGGCTCGTGGGGTAGAAGATGAGTAGCGGCAGGAAAGCCCGATGCACGAGCTGTGACACGCGGGTCAAAACGTTCACCCTCGACCGCCCATCGAAGCAATGAGGTAGCAATTCACATGCCCGCGGGAATACCTCGCCCGCTTATCGTTTGCGGCACGGTGCGAAAAACGGGTTACACGGGGCGTAAAAGGCTTACTAAAACAGGAAAGAGGCCGCTGGATCTCGATCTATCGATGGAGCCTGATTCTCTCCTCGGTGCCTGCGGGCATCGGCGGCAAAGCACCGGCCAGCTCGCCCTCTCGCACGACGGAAGCGCTGATGGAAACGATTGTGCCGCGGCTCGCATCGTCCCGCCTGACGGTGGGGAATACAGCCTCGAGCTCACGAGAGTCCGCCAGGCCGTGCAGAAGCGCGCGCTCGCCCGGCGCCACCCGGACCTCGGTCTCGACGGCTCGCGTTCGAAAGGATTCGGCGTCGAACGTTGCTCCCGCGGGCACGGTTGCCCTGAGGCTGACCGCCATTCTGACGGCACTTCCCTCGAGGGCCTCGGGAACGATTGTCAGATCGAGACCGACGGAGCGGGCTTCGGGTTGAGCTTCCTCCGACTGCCCGCCTTCCACCGGTGACGAAGTGACGACCACGGGTGCACCGCCCTGCAGGACAACGTGAATGCGCCCGGCCGCCACGCTCGGTAGCGCCTCGGTAAACAGCACCGTCGCTTCGGTATCTGACTTGAAACGGTGATAGGCGTCGAGAGTGGGAACCGCCACGGGTGGGTCTGCAGACAGGCGGGCCTCGAGGACCTCGACATCGACGCGAAGCTCGGCCGCCGGCCGATCGTTGCGCTCGACGATGCCATGGGCCACGAGGATCTGATCACGAGTCGCACGAACCGTTACCGCTCTCTGCTCGACATTCGGCTGGACGCGCTGGATACCGGCAAGGGCTCGGAACATGTTCGCGATGAGTTCGATGTCGGTAAACCGAATCGTGAACGTGTGAAGAAACATGTCGTCGTATTGACGGTGCTTTTGCGCGTTATCGGGCACGATGATGACCGTGCGGGGATCGAGGATCTTGTAGAAGAGGCGATGCATCAGCGTCAGCCGTTCCAATGCGTCCTGGAAGGAGGTCTCGTCCCAAGCGACCGTGATCCGCTTGTCGCGGTAGGCTTCGTCGAACAGGATGGTGATTCCCCCGAGCTCACCGACCTCGAGGAAGCACTCATGGAGACTGGTTTCGTCCATGTGAAGGGATATCAGCTCCGGCTTTGCCTGAAGCACGATCGTCTCGGGGAGCGGTGGGGGTTCGGTCGATGAGGGCTGTGCGCCAGCGCGGGAGGCGAACAGTAACAGGAGGCTTATGCCGAGAGCATCATGTCGGATCATGGGAGGCCCTCCTGACAGTCCATAATCTATCTGCTCATCGCCATGGCGGGAGCCGCGATCGATCAGCCGCCCCGGCTCGGGCTGCTCACCTTGTTAGTACCGCGAACGCCGAGAAATATTCCCATGATCGCTCGCTCGCTCGGTCTTGCTCCCGCTCGGAGCGCACCCTAAGATTGAACGCCGCCCGCCATGAAGATATTCTGCGCCCACCCACGGCTCAGTAGACGACGAGCGGCCCTGGTCAGTCTCTCGGTCTTCCTGGCGATCTCTTGTGGCGGGCCCGAGCAAATCTCACTCATTGATCGCGTGCTCGCGGAACCGGTGAAGGGGGTGGTTCCAGGCGAGCTCGAGCTCGACGGTGCCCGTCTCCCTTCCCTCGGGCTCGATTTTCCCGGACGGCTGGACCTCGAGGTGACGCTTCCGGCTCATCCCGAGCTGACGTTCTCCTTCGCGGTTGCGAGCGAGAGCCGAGCGCCGCGCGCCCGTGTCGAGTTCGCCGCGAGCGTGATTCACGATCGGTTTGCCGTCCCGGTGTTTCGGCGAACGCTGCGGGCGGATGATCAAAATCGCTGGCATCAGGCGAGACTCGACCTGGCAGCGTGGGCGGGCCGGAACGTCACGTTGCGATTCGAGAATCGGCCCGTGCGGAGTCTGAACGAAGTGCCCTGGGCCGACCGGATACGAGTTTCCTGGGGTGACCCTCGGGTTGCGGAACGAACTCCTCCGCAAATGCCGGCGTCGCCCTCGGTCATTCTCATCGTCGTCGACACGCTTCGCTTCGACACTCTCGGCGTCCACGGATTCGATGGGCCGGTTTCCCCGAGCCTCGACTGGCTGGCCCTCGAATCGGTTCGCTTCGAGCAGGCCTTTGCGGCCGCCCCCTGGACGAAGCCCTCGATCGCGTCCCTGCTGACGGGACTCTCTCCTTTGAGTCATGGTGTGCTGGAAAAGAATGGAATCACGTCGTACGCCACGAGCACCTTGTCGGAGCAGGCGGTGACGATCGCCGAGGTCCTGAGCGGACAGGGATTCGAGACCGTTGCCTTCGTCTCGAACAGCTGGCTCGCGGCCGATTTCGGCTACGCGCAGGGCTTCGGTCGCTACTCCATCGAGGCGAACGACGGCGCGGTCATCGAGCGGGCCCGTGAATGGCTGGCGGCCCGAGATCCCGAGTCGCCCTTCTTTCTTTATCTGCATTTCCTGGGCCCGCATGCACCTTACGTGGCTCCGGAGCGCGATTACCTCGCATTGAAGACGAGCTCGAGCCTGGGGAAGGACCGCCCGATATCGCCGGCCGATCCGGCACGCGCTCGCCATCTCGATGCGACACCGTGGGCGAATCGGGAAGAGAACGCTCGACTTGTTTCTTGGAGGGCGAAGTACGCCGCGGCCGTGCGCCGTCTCGATCGACAGCTCGGGACGCTTCTCGGCGAGCTTCGAAGCTCGGGCCGCCTCGACCGCAGCTGGGTCGTTCTCACTTCCGACCACGGAGAGGAGTTCCTGGAGCACGGAAGCTGGGAGCACGGCCATAGCCTGTGCGACCATCAACTTCACGTCCCTCTCTGGATCCGAAAGCCAGGGGCGGCATGGGCCGGCCGCCGGATTTCCGAGCTCGTGAGCCTCGAGGACGTCATGCCAACGCTTCTGAGCGTGCTGTCGATGCCTATTCCCCCCGCCGTGCAGGGGCGTGACCGCTCGCCCTGGCTATCGGACGGCGATCCACCCCATGACGCGCCCGGGGAAGGCCTCGTCGCAAGCGGAGTAGTGAACGAGCCGGGATTGCTTTCTCTCCGAACGGACGGCCTCCATTTGATTTGGGACGAGGGCAGCGGTCGGATCGAGCTCTACGATACGGTGGAAGATCCCGAGGAGACGGAGAACCTGGCCAACGAGAGCCACGACGAAATCACGAAGCTGCAGCGTCTTCTCGCCGGGCGGGTGGCCGAGATCTCTTCCCAGGGCAGACTGGATGGCGAGAGCGTGCCGATCCCCGACCGGTTGCGCGATCAGCTGAGGGCCCTCGGATACATCCCATGACGTGGGCGTCTAGTACTCAATGCCGTGGCGGGACCTGTGATCGATCGGGCCGCCACGGCTCGGGCTGCTTACGGCGCGGCAAGCGCGCCGATCTCGCGGCAGACGTTTTGGCCGCCGCTCGGCAGGCTGGGTCGTACTTTTTCATCAGCCTGCTGAGCCCTCGCTCATGGGAGCCGAAGCGAGAGCGAGTGGACCGCCAGGACCGTATTTCGGGCTGGAAGGCTCGGATCCAGCTGGCGCGGGGTTTGCGAGAACGTGATCAAGAAATCGTTGAGCCCCGGCTTCAGACGGCTCTTCGATATCGAGAAGGCGTAGTCTTGCCAGCCGGAAACAAGCTCGAGCTCGCCGACCGAGACACCGTTGACGGCAAGCTCCATCGTGACGTCGTCAGCCGTCATCTCCGCGCGACCCCGAATGATGGCTTCGAAGTCTTGGGGCTCGACGATTGGCACCCGCAGCCGGGAACGTTTTCCCCGCGAGCGGCGGAACTCGATGCCCCCCTCTTCCTCCGGCGCATACCAGCCCTCCTCGACCAGGACGTACGGCAATGGGGATGCTCTTAGGCCGAGCACCCGCGGGCCAGCGTCACGCCATGACTCGCGGACGAATCTCACGCGTACGGGCTCGGGCTCGGCGGGCAGGTAATCGCGCTCGATGAGCTCTCGCAGTTCCGGCGGCCCTTCCTCGAGGTGACGATCGAAGACCACGACTTTGGGTGCGATGGAGCCGCTCTCGAGGCCCTGGACTAGCTCTCGCCAGTCCTCGTCCCGCAGCATGGGGCGAATCTCGTCGTGGAGGAAGAAGAAGAAGAACGCGTGCCGCCGAAACACTCCGAGACCGCTGAACCCGTCGAGTACCGTCTCATCGGGCCCGACATTACGGAGAACCCATTCGATGGCTTGAAGCGTGCTCCAGTTCCTTCGTTCCCAGAAAACCCTCGATTGGTAGAGTGGATGCAGGCTGAGCGTTATCAAAAGGATGGCCGCAGCGCCGTGGCGGGAACCTCGTCGGAGAAGCGCGAGGAACGCGACGACGACGTCCCAAAAGCCCTTGGCCGCATAGACGGCGGCGAAAGGCAAGAAAGCGAGAGCGTAGTGACGGTGCGGTACGGGAATCAGGAAGGCGCCGACGACCAGGGAGATCGTCGCGAGAAGGGGTAGAGCGGTGGCGGCTCGGGGAAGGCTCTGGCGACGCAGCTCGACCGCCGCTTTCACGAGACCCAGCACGCCAAGGGCGACGAGGAACGGATTCTGAACCGTCAGCTCTTCGAAGAGCGGCCACGCCGACAGGCGGGCTTTCCAGCGCAGATTGATCAGGAAGCTCAGCTCGATGAAATCGGAGAGCGCGCCCTCGATTGCGAAGAACGACAGAGTTCCCAGGATAGGGAGAAGGAAACCACCCGCGAGCCAGTACACGTTTCGTGACGTCTCATTGAGGCGGCTCTTGCCCCCTTCCCAGAGGTGAAGCGCGAGCGCCGCGGCGAAACCGGGCAGGACGAACAGCGCCTTCTGGGTGAACATGACCGCGGCGCCGAGCGCGAGGCCGCTCGATACGAGACGCCAACGAGCCTTTTGAGGCCCAGGGACTCGCAGGGCCGAGGTAGAAAGAGCGACCGCGAGAACCAGGAGTGCGGACGCGGGAACGTCGGGTCGGATCTCGAGCGTCTTGCCGAGAAACATGACCGTGTTGGAAAGCAGCAGGACGGCCATAAGCCCCACGTCGACGCCTCGTTGCTGACGTCCGACCCAGAACGTCAACGCGAGGATCAGCCCCGTAATCACCCACATGGCCCGCCGTCCCGAAAAAATGAGCGAAATCGCCTCCTCGGGATCGGTGGTCACGTCGAAGACTGAAAAGAGGATCGACAGGCCGAAATGCAGCCAGGGCGTGTGGTGGTCGAAGTAGTCCCGATAGGGCAAGAACCCTTGCGAGATACACCAGGAGCTGTGAAGGTGTTGGAGCTCGTCCGGGTTGAAACCGCGTCTTTCCAGGAACCCGAGGCGAAGGAAGTAGGTGAGCAGAACGATCGCCAAAGTCGTAGCGAAATACGCCGTCCGCCACGGTCGATTCGATCGCGCTTCGCCCGAAACCATGAGGGCTTTTATACCCGAGTCTTGATCTCGATTCGGGGTCCGGTCCATCATACGCCGCGTGCTTGCGCGAAGCTTCGATTCGATATCCGAGGCCTGGTCCCACCGCTCGCGCGGTCATCTGGTCCGAGAACGGACGGACCGACCCGATCGTCCATGGTGACCCCTCCGACCCTCAGCATCGTGCTTCCGGTATTCAACGAGGAGGCCGGTCTGATGGAGCTCCATCGCCGCCTCGTCGGCACCCTCGAAACGATGGGGGAGAGCTTCGAGCTTCTCTATGTCGATGACGGAAGCGCCGATCAAACCCTTCGTTTGCTTCGCGAACTGGCTTCCCAGGATCAACGAGTCGTGGTCCTGGCTCTGAGTCGCAACTTCGGCCACCAGATCGCCCTGACCGCCGGGCTGGACCACGGGCGAGGTGAAGCGATCGTCACGATGGACTCGGATCTCCAGGATCCTCCGGAGCTGCTGCCGGACCTCGTCGCCCGCTGGAGGGAGGGCTACGACGTGGTCTACGCCCGCCGGCGAGCTCGACCGGGGGAGACGGCGTTCAAGCGGGGAAGCGCCTTCCTGTTCTACCGCGCGCTTCGGATGCTCACCCGGATCGACATACCGACCGATACCGGCGACTTCCGCCTCCTGTCCCGAAAAGCAGCCGAAGCGCTGCGAAGTCTTCCCGAGCAGCAGCGGTTTCTGCGAGGGCTCGTCGCCTGGATCGGCTTTCGCCAGTTTAGCGTCGACTACGACCGCCCGGCGCGCCAGAGCGGCGAGAGCAAGTATCGCTTGCGCGACATGATGCGTCTGGCGAAAGCGGCGGCGTTCGGCTTCAGCAGCCTTCCCATCGGCTTGCTGGGCCTCGCCGGTGCTCTCGTGAGCGTGGGCGCACTCGCTGCCGTGTTGCTTACCGATACCCCGGCGCTCGTGGGCTCGATCTTCTTCCTCGGGGGAGTCCAGTTACTGGGGCTGTGGGTCGTCGGGGAGTACGTCGCCACGATCGCCTCGGAAGTGCGGCGACGACCGCTCTACGTCGTTCGCGAGGCGTTGAACCTTCCGTCGATTGCTGCGAGAGACGCGTAGCCGCTCGATGCTCGCAGGATCTCAGTTCGTGGGGAAATTCTGTGCGCCCAGTCCAGCCATGAGAGAGCCCACCAGCAAGACGGCAGACGCACCAATGTTGTAGAGAAACAGCTTGCCGGTGTCGCTCCAGTGAGTCACCACGAAGATGAGGATTACGAAAGGCACGAGCAGCGAGCCGAGGCCCCAGAGGACGCTTTCCTTGAACGCCTGCACCAGAATCAGGATTCCGGTGACGAGCGCAGCAATACCTCCGACCACGATGAGCGCCAATCCGACGATACTCATGGTTTCCTCCTTGCAGGCGACTTCCCGCGGAGCCGTCGAGCTATTTGGTTTTGAGCAGATTGAATTTCAGGGTAACACGAGAACGGCGTTCGAGCGAGCGGGCGAGATGCGATTATCCTTCAGTCGCTCCCGCGATCCAACGTGTAGCCGCGCGCCCAAGAAGGGATCATCTCCGGACCGTCTGCAGCGCGAGCGGAGCCTCTCTGGATCACGGATTTGGTCCTTGCTAAAATAAGGACACTGTGGCGAAAGTAACGAGCAAGCTCCAAGTCACGATACCCAAGGCCCTCGCGGAGAAATACGGCATCGAGCCTGGTGACGAAATCCAGTGGTCCGCCTCCGGAGACGGGATCCGCTTGAGTCCGGGCCGCACCTTGCCGAAGTTGAATACGGAGAAGCGCCTTCAGCTCTTCGATCGAGCGACCGAGCGGCAACAGAAGAGGCAGGCGGATCGCGACGAAATGACGCGCGAAGCGAGCGATCGAGGTTGGACGAGGGACGAGCTCTACGAACGTGGCCGCTCTCATTGACACGAACGTCCTGGTCTACCGGTTCGATCCTCGATTTCCGGAGAAGCAGTCGCGCGCCGACGAGATTCTGAGGGCGGGCATCGCGAACGATACGGCTCGCGTGGCCCATCAGGCGATCGTCGAGTTCGTCGCGGCGACCACGCGGGCTACGAGAGAGGGTCCTCCGCTCCTTTCGCTCGAGGACGCCCGACGCGAAGCGGAGGAATTGCTTTCTCAGATCGACGTCTTGTATCCGAACGAGTCGCTCCTGCGGCTTGCCTTTCGCGGTCAAGCGGCCTATCAGCTCAGCTGGTTCGACGCACACATGTGGGCCTTCGCCGAGCACTTCGGGCTCGAGACGATTCTTTCCGAAGACTTTCAGTCGGGACGCCTGTACGGTTCGGTTCTCGCGTTGGATCCGTTCGAGACGAAATAGATCCACAAGGATCAAGTGCTGGCTCAGTCCCTCCTCTGCGTGCGGAGATCTTCCCAGCGAGCGCGTACACGCAGGACTCGGCCAACGGGGCGAACGTCCAAAACGATCTCCCGAGGATGCGGGATCCTTCGGATCGAGCGCGTGGACCATGCTCGACCGAGATCTGTCCCTCGAGTCCTACCGAGCTGAGACGAGGGTCTCTCCTACCCGTTAGCCCGATGAACCGCGCCCGGTTCGGCAGAAAGCGAGGTAGGCCAAAAGGCTCGCGACCGTCGCGCTGAGCGAAGCGGGGATGGGAACGGGGAGGAACGGTTCGGCAAGGTACTGCCACCCTGCCGTCCAGTGGACGAACCAGATCAGGATCCCCGAGCTCATGGAGGCCACCGCAGCCTTCCCCGAGCACCGCCAGCCATAGACCGCGAAAGCCATGGGAACGAACAAGCTCACGAAGACGACCTCGTAGGAATCCTCGAGCAATCCGTAGGCGCTCTGACCCGAGTAGGCCATGGCGAGGCTCCCCGCTCCCACGATGGCCACGGCAATGCGGTTCAGCGTGAGAGACGACAGGCGCCCCCGGTTGGCATAGCGGAAGAGGTTCTCCGACAGCACCGCCGCGGGAGCGAGGATACCGCTGTCGATCGAAGACAATACCGCCGAGGCGAGCATCACCGTGAAGGTCACGGCGACGAAGGGCTGAGTGAATCCATGGGCGAGGGCGGGAAGGATCGCGGCGTTCAGGCTTTCGGGAAACAGGATGCGTCCCGCTAGACCCAGACCCACGGGAATGATGCCGAAGGAGATGTACAGGCAGCCGCTCCAGAGGCACGCCCGCCTTGCGACGGCCGACGTCCTCGATGCCGAGATCCTTTGAACGATGTCCTGGGATGGGAGGTTTCCCAGTGCGGCGATGGCGAAAACCGCGACCCAATCGGTGAAATCCCGGAGGGTCGTCGCGGGGATCGGGTTTCTCAGCTCGGGGGGTGTATCGTTCCAGAGGCGGACCAGACCGACGATGGCGCTGCCCTCGCCGAGCCCCGTCAGCGTGGAGAACCCGAGCACGAGTAGGCCCGCCAGCACCAGGGCCATCTGGAGGGCATCGGTCAGGGTGACCGACCACATTCCGCCCAGCAGTGTGTAACCGGATCCGACGAGCGCTACGATCAGGATGCCTGCAGAAAGGTCGATCCCGAAAAAGAGCTGTAGCATTCCGGCCAGCGCCACGAACTGGGCGGCGACCCAGCCGAAGTAGCTCGGTACCATGACGAGCGCAGAAAGCACCTCCGCGTGGCGTCCGAATCGAGCTCGGAATAGATCGCTGAGCGTAAGAAGCTTCATCTTCCATATCGGACCAGCCATGAACCATCCAGCGATCAGGAGACAAACTCCCGAGCCGAGCGGTTCGAGAGCAGCTGCCTTGAGTCCCGACGCCCTCACTTCGTCGGCCGCGGTGAGAACCGTACCGGCGCCAAACCAGGTGGCGAGGATCGTTGCGGTGGCGAAGGGAAGCGTCAGCTTCCGCCCGGCGACGAGATAGTCCTCCGACGTCTGGATTCGCCCCTGGATCCGGAAGCAAAGAGCGTAGAGCCCCACGACGTAAGCGGCGAGACTTCCCCCCAAAAGCCACAGGAGCGATGGAGCAAAGGTCAACTAGGCCTGGCTCCGCGCTAACCGGACTTCGTGCAATTCGGCTGCGAGTGTAACTCAGGCGGCAGCTTCATCGTAACCAGATGGTCGTTCTTCGCCTATGCCATATACTTCCGGAATGAGCTCGAAGCCGGTCGTGAAGGTTCGTCGCTGGACGAAGCAGGACATCCCCGGCATCATCGAATGTCACAAAGCGGCCTATCCCGATTATCCGGCGGAGTCGCATTTTGGAAAGCGCCTTCACGAGCTCCAACTCGCGGCTTTCCCCGAAGGCCAGTTCCTCGCCGAGATCAAAGGCCGAATCGTCGGCTACGCCACTTCCATCATCGTCCAGCTCGAAGACGACGAGAACTGGTACACGTGGAACGAGATCACCGGTTCGGGCACCTTCAGCACCCACGATCCCGACGGAGACACACTCTACGGCTCCGACATCGCCGTTCACCCGGATTTCCGCGGGATAGGGATCGCCGGACAGCTCTACAAAGCGCGCAAGAAACTCCTCAAAACGTATAACCTCAAACGCATGGTCGCCTACGGACGCATTCCCGGTTACCAGGACTATGCCGGTGAAATGACACCGGAGGAGTATGTCTCCGCCGTCCAGCGGGGCGAATTGAAGGATTCCGCCCTGAGCGCTCATCTCAAGGCTGGTTACGAGCCGAAGCGCATTCTCTTCGACTACATGTCCGACCGCTCGAGCCTCAACTATTGCACCGTGATCGAGATGCCCAATCCGGATTTTCGACCCGAGCGTCGCAGAATCGCGACCGTTCCGATCAAACGCCCCTTGCGTCGTATCCGGGTGTGCGCGTCACAGTATCTCATGCGCCGTATCCAGTCTTGGGATGAGTTCGAAAAAACTGTGGATTTCTTCGTCGACACGGCGGACTCCTATCATTCCCACTTCCTGGTGCTCCCCGAGCTCTTCACGGCGCAGCTGTTCAGCATTTTGCCCCCGGGGTTCGATGACCGGCAAGCGATCCGTGAGCTCGCCGGCATGGCAAGCCAATACCGGGAGTTGCTCAGTTCCCGTGCTCGAGACCGCAACCTCTACATCATCGGCGGCTCGCATCCGATCATTCGAGAGGACAAGGTCTACAATGTCGCCCACGTCTTCACGCCCGGAGGGCAGATCCATACGCAGGACAAGCTGCACATCACCCGGAGCGAACGACAGGTGTGGGATGTACAGCCGGGCAAGGGGCTCAAGCTCTTCGACACCCCTCGCGGCCGCTTCGCGGTGCTCGTCTGCTATGACATCGAGTTCCCCGAGCTCTCGCGCCTCCTGGCGGGCATGGGAGTCGAGGTCATCTTCGTCCCCTTCAGCACGGACGAAAAGAAGTCCTACTTTCGCGTTCGCTACTGTGCTCAGTCGCGCGCCGTCGAGAACTACATCTACGTCGTTCTTTCGGGAAACGTCGGTACCCTGCCTGCGGTGCGTCCCTATTTGATCAACTACGGCCAGGCCGGCATCTACACGCCGAGCGACTTCTCGTTTCCGCTCGAGGCCAAGCTAGCCGAGGCCGAGCCCAACATCGAGACAGTGGTCATCAGCGAGATCGATCTCGGAAGCCTCAACCAGCAACGACACGTCGGCAGCGTCCGCCCTCTGCAGGATCGGCGCACCGACCTCTATGAGCTGTCTGCGAAAATCACAGTCGAGCTGATTCATGCCGAGTGACCTCGTGACGAGCCCGCACCCCGAGGCGAGCGATGAATCTTCAGTCGGCTCTCGCGAGCGACGCATAGGCGCTAATGCACGCGCGGGGTGGAAAGCCGCGCCGAGCAGCACGATGAAGAGAACGCGGGTCGTTTACCAAGCGAGGTGCCAGAGAACCGTCCGAACACTCTTGCGGAGGCTGGTCGGCCGGTCGACGCGACAGGCAAGCGCTCCTTTGGCCGAAGCACCGGCTAGTTTCAACCACTTGAGGAGACCTTCGGCATGCCTCGGGACCGGCGTCGCGGTCGATTTGGTCTCGAGACCGTACACATTCGCGCCGCGCTCGATGACGAGGTCCACCGCTGCATCGCCGCTGGACTCCCAGTAATGGAGCGAAGGCGTTTCTCCGCTCGCAGCTGAACGGCCCTGTTTAGATGGAGATCGGCAAACGGGAGCATAATAGTCATATGGCAACGTTCACGCTCGAATACTGGATGGATGAGGACTGGTATGTGGGCAGGCTCAAGGAGATGCCGGGTGTCTTTAGCCAAGGGGAGACCTTGGCGGACCTCAAGGAGAACCTGAAGGATGCCTACCACTTGTTGCAGGAAGACCAGCAACCGCCAACAGGTACGCCAGTCCAGACGGACGAAATCCAGGTCTAGGTTTGAACCGTAAGGAGTTCGTCAGGGAACTCGAGAAGGCTGGGTGTCAGCTTCATCGGTCTGGCGGGCGACACGACATATTCCTCAACCCAACCAACGGACGCAGAGCGCCAGTCCCGCGGCATCGGGAAATCAAGAACACTCTCTGCGAACTCATACGCCAACAATTGGGGCTCAAATAGGTGACCACATAACATTGCGTTGCAACGGCCGGCGCTGAGTTTTCTTGGGATGAAGAGCTCAATCGAGAGGTCATCGCCTTCGGGACCGACGTCGACGCGCCGCCGCTGAAACGCACCGTTAGGCTGACCACATCCATCGACACAGCTTCTCAATGACGAACCCTGACACGCTATCGGCATCC
>DASPGQ010000080.1 GCA_035620555.1 Vicinamibacteria bacterium | reverse complement strand
CGTTGAAGTGTCGGTCAAAGAATCGACGCTCCGCCGCCGCCAGGCCCTCATAAGCGTATCCGTCCAGGTGGTGCCGCAGGAGCTCGACGACCCTCTCGTAACGGGAGAAGGTCTTTGCCGAAATTCGCGTTCGCTGGTCGTTCACGAATGCTTCCAGGACTTCCTCGATATTGGGCCGGGCTTCCGTGACCAAACGTTCCACGTTCGAGCTCACTGCGGACCTCCGATGAATCGTTGGCGCATGCTCGCATCGAACGAGCTCGACCGGTCGTCGGGTCTTGGCGAGCGGCTAGGCGGCGCTTTTGTACGTCTAAGGACTGAGGTGATCATTCGGACCCGTCGTCCTTCCGTTGCGCGGGCGGGGAGGCATTTTGATGCCCTTTCGGGTCAACGGATCTTTGACTTGACACGGCTCCGGGGGGAGCTCCAAAAGCCTGCGCTCCGCCTCCTCCCGCTGCCTGGCCTGTTTCTCTCTCCGGGCGGTCTCGACTCCTTTGTTCCGTTCCGCGGTGGCGAGAGCCTCGGCGACCTCCTTGCCATACCGCCCCACCGAGAACCGGCGCCTCTGGCACTCCCCATCGGCGTTCTGCCAGCTTGCGACGAACCGTTCGTACTCGCGGCCGTCGACTCGATACCGCTCCAGAGTCACTCCCGGGATGCCGGTCTCGCTTCGTGCGCCCTTCGGGACGCGGCGCCTCACGCGGGTATCGGGTGGAATTCGCGTCAAGAGCCCGTCTCGGAAGCGCCTGGCCGCGAGGAGCGACTTCCGCCACCCCCCATAAACCGCGTTGGAGAAGTAGTCCGAGTACAGCACCCCAGCACGCATCACATGGACGCTCCAGGCGCCAGGCTCGTGATGGATATGGGTGAAAGGACCGATTCGAGCCGGCCGCGTGGTCTTGGACTTCATTGCAAACGCGCTAAACTGGCAACCAGTCGAGGTGACGACGGCGCGCCGGCAGAGGGTATCACGAGTACGGAGTGCCGTTAGTGACGTTTGGGACGGATGACGGGAGCCGGCTAGCCGTTCACGGGTGTAGGCTGGACTTCCGGGTGAGGCCGCGATGAGTCAGCGGCCGGACGGCGTCCGAGACCCGCGTCACGTTCAGCTCTACGCTCTTCCGAGCTCCGTGCGCACGAGTGTGGGCGCATGGCTCAGGTCCGCCCGGTCTTCGCTGAAAAAAGGTTTTCCGGCTCTCTCGCGACGACCGCCGGTCCTCGCGGGTATTGTGGTCCTCGTCGCTCTGATGCTGTTGGGTCTCGGTCTCGCCATCGACGTCGCCGCCCGACTCCCCGACCCGCGCGCGCTGTCATCGCTCGACCAAATGTCTGAGGCCACGCTCGTGTACGACGCCTTCGACCGACCGGCGTTTACGATTTTTCGCGAGCAACGGATCCGAGTGCCCATCGAACGGATGTCGCCTCACCTGATCGACGCCGTGCTCGCCATCGAAGACCGCCGTTTCTATCAGCATGGTGGCATCGACCTAGTGCGTGTTGCTGGCGCCACCGTAGCGAACTTGAGCGCCGGTCGCATCGTGGAAGGCGGTAGCACGATCACCCAGCAACTGGCACGAAAGGGTCTGCTGTCGAGCGAGAGAACCATTCGCCGGAAGCTCGCCGAGATCCTGACGGCCTTGTGGATCGAGCAGGTCTACGAGAAGAGGGAGATTCTCGAGCTCTATCTCAACAAGATCTACTTCGGCTCGGGGTTCTATGGTGCGGAAACGGCGGCCCGTGGCTATCTCGGAAAGACCGCTTCTGATCTCAGCGTGAGCGATGCCGCGCTGCTCGCCGGGCTGATTCAGGCTCCGGAGCGGTACTCGCCCAAGAGATTTCCCGAACGTGCCATCGCCCGCCGTAATGTCGTGCTCTCGGTCATGAAGGAAACGAACGTCATCGACGAGCGGGCCTATCAGGCGGCGCGCCTCGAGCCTCTGTCCTCGGACAACAGTCTGGAGACGACGGAAGCTTACGGGAGCTATTTCAAGGAAGAGCTCCGGCAGCACCTCATCGACCTGTTTGGATGGGATGGCGTCTACGAGGACGGGCTGCGCGTCTACTCGACGATCGATCCGGCAATGCAGCGCGCGGCCGAGGCGACGCTCGAGGACGGTATCCGAGAGATCGAAGCGCGTCGTAGCTATCGTCACCCCCGAAGAGAGACCGACGGTGCGCCGGAGATTTCCGCGGGCGCGCCCGTCTATCTACAGGGGGCGCTCATCGCGGTGGATCCCCGTTCGGGCGAGGTGCGCGCTCTCATCGGTGGGCGGGACTTTGCCGATAGCTCCTTCAACCGGGCGACCCAGGCCGAGCGTCAGCCGGGATCCGCCTTCAAGCCAATCCTGTACGCGGCAGCCGTTGACCAGGGCATCACACCGATCACGATCCTGGATGACCTAGACCATCCGGTCCCCTCGGACGAGGGAGAGTGGTTGCCTGCCGACGGCCATGATGAGGTCTCCGCTCTCACGGTGCGGGCGGCGCTGCAAATGTCCAGCAACCGCGCGGCCGTCCGTCTCATCCGGCTGACGGGCATCGATCGCACCGTTGACTACGCCGCCCGGTTCGGCCTGGGCCCGCAGCCGCGGGTGCCGTCCGTGGCTCTCGGATCCGGCTCGGTGACCCTCGAGGCGCTGACGGCAGCGTATGCTGCGTTTGCCAACGGTGGGACCGTACCCCAACCGATTTACATCAGGCGGGTAACCGATGGCGAAGGCCGCGTCCTGTTCGACGCTACTTCGTCCGGCGCTCGGTTGAAGCCTCGTGCCGTCAAGCCCTCGACGGCCTTTGTGATGGCCAGCCTCCTACGAGGGGTGCTCGATGCCGGGACCGGCTGGACGGTCCGGCGGGAAGGCTTCCGGGCTCCGGCCGCGGGCAAGACTGGAACCACCGATGACGTCAAGGATGCGTGGTTCATCGGTTTCACGCCCGAGCTTTCGGCGGGCGTTTGGATCGGATTCGACGATCCCCAGACCATCGCCCCGCGAGGGTTTGGATCCGATTTGGCGGCGCCGGTGTGGGCGAGATTCATGAGCGAGATCGTCGAGCCACAGAGCTCGAACCGGTGGATCGAGCCGCCACCGGACGTCGTCCGAGTCGAAATCTGTGCCTCGTCGCTCTTGGTCGCAACTGAATCCTGTCGCCGATCCATTGGTGACGATGCCGAAGGAGACCAACGAGCCCCAACCTACTTGGAATACTTCGTGTCCGGTAGTGAGCCGGTCGATCGTTGTCCCCTTCATCGGTCGTTTCTCGCATCCGTACTCGCGCCCTTCCGAAGCCCGAGCCGGCCTGAGCGGCAGCGCTCCGAGCTATGGACTCCGTCGCCCGAAGCACCTCCGATCGTGCCGGCGCCGGGACAAAGCGTCGAGGTTGTCCACGACCATGTTTTTGGAAACTGTACCGGCCGGCTCGTTGCCGGTCCAGATGGGCTCCGCTACGACACCGTCCACAAGGACGCCTTCACGGTCGACTTTGCGGAAATCGCGCGTGTCTCCTTCGACGTCGAGAGGCGGCGTGTCCGGATCTCGGTCCGCGGGGGCCGGGACTATAACTTCTACGCCGGATTCGACGACCGTGATGGCCTCGCCGCCCTCGAGGCGGCGCTTCACGCAAAATAGCGCCGATCCAGCGAGTGACTCAGGGTCGAGTTTCCATCGAACGACGCTGCGGGGTCACGTCGTACTTCACCGTCCGTAACCAGGTCTCGGCCGCGGCGCTGATATCAGGAACTCCGTTCCCGACGTTGTCCTCGATACTCGCAGGCAACTGATCCTGCAATCGAGAGAGGATCGCCTTCGCGTCATCTTTCGTTTTCTTCCAGCTCGCCGGGTGGTGTTGGGCAAGACACGACAACGTGATGGCCA
This sequence comes from Vicinamibacteria bacterium, assembly GCA_035620555.1. NCBI lineage: Bacteria > Pseudomonadati > Acidobacteriota > Vicinamibacteria > Vicinamibacteria bacterium. Next base: position 1,012 of record DASPGQ010000080.1, on the reverse strand, counting down.
TCCGGTGCTCCTCGGCTTGTTTGCCGGCCGCCAGAAGCCGGGCAGCTTTCGTTAGCCCGAGCGAAATCAACGGTCCCGCTTGGAGCTCCATGGCCAGTTCGAGGCCTTTCACGAGGTGTTCCTTGGCGGTCGAGCTCTCCACGCCAGCCAGATGAATCAAGGAAAGCGCTTGGCCAAAGCGCTCTCCAATCTCAGTGGTGATGGCAACCGCCGCACGATACTGCCGTTGCGCCTTTCCGGGCTCACCCCGAGATTGGGCGACGAGCCCGAGGAATACGAGCACCAGAGCTGTGTTGAAGCGGTCTTGCAGCTTCTGGCCCATCTCCAGGCTACTTCGGAGCAGTCTTTCAGCTTCGTCCAGTTCTTCTAATTCCCACGCGAGCCAGCCGAGGCACATCAAACTGTTGGCCACACCGCGAAGTTCGTCAATCTTTTGACAGATCGCCATGGATTCCAAATGTCGCGACTTCGCCTCAACGTATTCACCGGTGACTTGGGCCACGATACCGAGAAGGCGGAGAGCCACTGATCCCGTAATGGGATGGCCCGTCTCCGCGTTGAGGCTCAGGCTTCGCTCGAGAGACCGTCGAGCCTCTCGAAAGTCACCGAGATGCCAGTCGACCAGGCCAAGCAAGTTGAGAGTGAACTCCAAGTCTCGTTTGGCTTCTGGTAATGCTTGGAGATGGATCAGTCCATCTGAGGCAAGTTTTTTGCTCTCCTGGTAATGCCCGAGACGGAAAGAGAACCAGCCTTCCTGGAAGAGGCTCCGGCCCAGTACGAATCGCCACTGCGCATCGAGCGCCTTTCCCGCGTGACACAAGCCTCCCAAGCGGTCTCTCGCAAGTCGTACGGCCTCGCAGCCTTCCGAGTACCAGCTCCGGAATTCGTAGAAGTACCAGAGGGTTTCCAGGTACGAGCCGATCTCGGGAATCCTGAGGAGCTCCAATGCGTAGAGCCATCCGATCCGGAGATTGGCGATCTCGTCGGTCATTGCCCGGACCGCTTCGCCCTC
>DASPGQ010000079.1 GCA_035620555.1 Vicinamibacteria bacterium | reverse complement strand
CGCCCGTCATCGTCTTTCCCCGGCCCTTCTGCTCGCGGTTCGCCGCCCTTCCGAGCCTGGTGATCGAGTCGAGCAGGATGACGACGTCCTCACCCAGCTCGACCAGACGGCGCGATCGCTCGAGAACGAGGCGCGCGATCCGGAGATGGTTCGCGCTCGTTCCGTCGGACGTTGAGGCGATGACCTGCCCCTTCACCGCGCGGCGCATGTGCGTCACTTCCTCGGGCCGCTCGTCGATGAGAAGAACGAAGAGGTGGATCTCCGGATAGAATTGCCCGATGGCGAAGCCGATCTGCTCGAGCAGGATCGTCTTTCCCGTCTTGGGGGCGGCGACGATGAGGCCGCGCTGTCCCCGGCCGATGGGGGTGATGAGGTCGATGACGCGGAGCGAGATCGGTCCTTCGGGATCCTGAGCGAGCGTCAGGCGTTCGCTGGGGTGCTCGCTCACGAGGTCGCCATAATGACGGGCGGGGGGCAGCGCGTCGAGCTTGAAGCCGTTCACGCTCTCGACCCCGAGCAGCTCTCGGGAGGGCGGGCCGCCGCCACCGCGACGGTGATTCCGGCGCCGGGCCATCCCGGAGGGGCCTTGCACGAAGTGCCCTTCCTTCAGATAGTAACGGGCGATGAGGCGGCCTGGAACACGGACATCCTGGGGTCCGGGAAGGAAGTTGTTGGTCAACTGGCGAAGGTGCCCGTTGCCCTGGGGCTCGAGCTCGAGAACACCTTCGGCCAAAGAGGTCGATACACTTTCACGAGTCGTTGTACTCATATCTTACACATGGGTGGTGGCGGCCAATCCAGGTTCGAGACCAGGAGGCAGTTGATTGCGCCGCAACCAATGTCCTGCCAGAGAGGTCGGGACAGGGGCCTCTTTCCGGAGACCCTCGCCCGCATAGTAGCAGATTTCGAGCGCTGACGAAAGAGCGAAAACCCTATCTCCAAAGGAGTCATCATGAAACGAGCTACCCATGCCCCCGCCGGGGCGCGGCCTCGAGCTTACGTCCTGATCCAGACGTTGCCCGGCCGCGTCGACGGCGTGCGGCGCGCGTTGACAAAGATGCCCGCTGTCCTCACCGTCGACTCGGTGACGGGGCCGTACGACGTCGTCGCCCTTCTCGAGGTGGAGGCGCTCAGCGACTTCTCTCATCTCGTGGCGGGGACGATCGGTGGCCTGCGCGGAGTCACCCGCACGACCACTCTCATCTGTACCTAGCATCCACTGGTCGTTGCGCCCACCGAAAGCCGTGTATCCGAGAGGTACGTTTTCGTCAACTTCGCTCGCCGCCTCGGCCACACGCGCCGTGCCACGTGCCCCGCGCCCGAGGCGAGCATCGCGCCCAGCCGCCCGGATGGACCGAGCTCCGACAGAGGCCTGTCCAGGATCCCGAGCCGGCTCAACCGCAGCTCGGCCGCACCCCGCAGGTGCCTGACGAATTCGGGAAGCCTTCCGAGCACCGGATGGCCCTCGTACGATCGTCGCGCCACCGCCTTCTCGAGGAGATCTACCCCAAGAAGGGACCAGAGCGAAAGTCCGAAAAGCCTCTTGCGGACCGCGGAGCTCGAGCGCACCAGCCTCGAGGTCTCCTCCTCACCGAAGGCGACGTGACGCTCTTCCTGACGCGTGGCGCGCGTGAGAATCGCGTGGATCCCGTCGTGCTCGATGGTGTCGAGAAGAGCGTACAGGACGGTGAGGACATACCCTTCACCGAGCGCCATCTCGAGGCAAACATGCTCCGCCCAATCGTCCCCCATCATGCCCGTCGAGAGAAAACGCACCGCGCGATGGGGAGGCCCGGGCGGCCGCGACAGGATTCTGAGAATGTCTCGGAACTTGTCCACGTGCTGGAGCTCTTCGACGGCTTGGCGGGCGAGAAAATTCGCGGCGTCCAGGCTGGGGGCGCGGTAGAGCCAGTGGCCTACCTGGATTCCAGTGACTTCGCCGTACAGGAACTGGCTGAAGGTCCACGCAAGGAGCTCTCGATCGCGGTCGATGTCGAAACGAGCCCCCTCGAAGTCAAAGCTCATCTCCCCCCGGCTCAAGAGCATCGAGTCAATCTTGCTCGGCTTTTCTGGTGATGGAGCTGATGCGAATGGTCTTTCCGTCCGAATCCAGAGAGCCCTCGACGACGACGTTCTCTCCCGCAAACGGCTTGACCTTCTCCGGATCGTCGACGGCGTACATGGTCTCGTCGGCGGGAACGAAAAGGGCGTAGGCTGCGCCCATGCCGACGCATTCGTCGGCGCACTCCTTGTCGCTCATACCCTCCATCATGTGAGCGGCGCCGCACATGTCATCGGTGATATAGCCCTCGAACTCCCGCTCCTCCGGCGCAGCGAGGGTCAGGAGGCCGGAAACAAACATGATAGCTACGCGTCCCATCGTTCTGTCACCCATCGTTCTGGGGAGCCGGGACCGGCTCCGTGAAGAGCGCCATGATACCAGCTCCTGGTTTGAGCTGCCAGCCACTTGGGTTAGGATCCCCGCATGACGGAGCTTTCGGGTATCGACGTCGAGTTCGCCGCGAACGGAAAAAAGTCACGGGGTTACCTTTCCAAGCCCGGCAGCGGTTCGGGACCGGGAGTGCTGGTGATTCAAGAGTGGTGGGGCC
>DASPGQ010000078.1 GCA_035620555.1 Vicinamibacteria bacterium | reverse complement strand
AAGCCACTCTCCTCGAGCTGGCGGGGAAGCAGATACCTCTTTGCGATCGCGAGCTTCTCTTCCTCGCTGTATCCCGTGAGTCTCAGGACTTCCATCCGATCGAGAAGAGGGCGAGGGATCGTATCGAGCGTGTTGGCCGTGGTGATGAAGAAGACATTCGACAAATCGAAGGGAAGATCGAGGTAGTTGTCTCGAAACGTGTCGTTCTGCTGCGGGTCGAGGATCTCGAGCATCGCCGAAGCCGGATCTCCTCGGAAGTCGCGACCGAGCTTGTCGATCTCGTCCAGCATGAGGACGGGATTGTTCACCTGAACGCGCCGCAAAGCTTGGAGGATGCGTCCTGGCATGGCTCCGATGTACGTTCGCCGGTGGCCCCGCAACTCGGCCTCGTCATGGAGCCCGCCGAGGCTCATCCGTTCGAACTTTCGGTTCAGAGCGCGGGCTATGGACTTCCCCAGCGACGTCTTCCCCACTCCGGGGGGGCCCACGAAAGAAAGAATGGGCGACTTTGCCTGCGGATTGAGCTTCATGACCGCGAGATGCTCGAGGATTCGCTCCTTGACTTGCTCGAGGCCGAGATGGTCCTCGTCCAGCACTTTTCGCGCGAGCTTCAGATCGATCGCGGCATCGGTCTGCGTTTTCCAGGGAAGCTCGAGGATGAGCTCGATGTAGTTGCGGATGACGCTGAACTCCGGTGAGACGGCGGGAAGGCGCGAAAGGCGTTTCAGCTCCCGCTCCGCCTCTTTGCGAACGTCGTCGGGAAGGTCCGCTTTCTCGAGCCGCTCGCGAAAGAGCTCGGCTTCCGCGCCTTCTCCATCGCTCTCCCCGAGCTCCTCTCGGATCGCCCGCATCTGCTGCCGCAGCAACACCTCGCGCTGCTGCTTCGTCAACTCGCTCTGTACTTTGCTCGCGATGTCACGGCGAACCTCGAGCACGCGCACTTCGTGCTGCAGGTATTCGTGCATGAGCCCGAGAGCGTCGACGAACCGATCCGCCTCCAGCACTTTCTGCGATTTCGCGAGCTCGAGACCGAGAAGCGACGCGAGGATGTAAACCCATCGCATGGGATTGCCGTTCGCTCCCGCGAGCCCTTGCAGGTTGAGCTCCGCATCGGGTCGGGCCAGGGCCACGACTTTCGCCCCGAGCTCTTTCACCTCTCGCTCGAGCGCTTCGACCTCGGCGTTCTGGTCCACACTCACCGGAGCCGGCTCGTACACGGCCTTCACGAAAGGCTTCTCCTGGGAGAGCCCAGTGAGGCGAACGCGGTCCACTCCCTGAACGACCAGCTGCAGTCCCCCCTCGGGAGAGGGCGCGAGCCTGCGGATGACGGCCTTGGTGCCGACCTCGAAGAGGTCTTTCTGAGAGGGCTCCTGCACCTCGGCATCGCGCTGGGCGACGACGACGATCTCTTTCTCCTCGGTTCCGACCGAAGATTCGACCGCTGCGATCGAGATCGGTCGTCCCGCAGCGAGCGGCATGCCCAGGTAAGGGAACAGCACGGAGTTCTTCAGAGGGAACAGGGGAAGCTCTTGCTTCTCGGTCACGAATCGCTCCTGTCGAGCTCGATGTTCACGATGAGCATGCCCTCGTCGTACTCGGTGGTCATCGTGGCCCCCTCGCAGAGGCATGGAAGACGAACCTCGCGCTCGAAACGCGAGTAGGAAATCTCCAGGGCATGATGGCGGTAGCCTCGTTCCACGAATCGATCACGACGCACGCCGCTCACGCGGATGGCGGAGCCCTTGACGGTTATCGTGACGTCGCGCAGTCGGACTCCCGCAAGATCGAATTTCAAAAGAAAGCCGGCGGGCGTGCGGTAGACGTCGACTTGGGGCGTCCACTCGTGCCCTGCGGTCTCGAAGGGGTCGAACAAACTCTTGCTACCCTTTCATTTGTCGGTCACATTCGACATTTCGAACAATTCTACCGCAAGAGCTCCGGCATCCTCCGAGGTTGCTTCGATTTGATTTTGTGTCGCCGGCTGTTTACCTTGACGTACGCGGATGTCGAAGGAGTCCTCGATGACGTCTCTTCCATGGAGTCATGTCCGCCCCTTGGCCGCCGGGCTGTTCGCGTTGCTGGCGGCGTTGCCGCTTGCGAAAGCCCAGGAGCTTCCCGAAAAGTACAAGAAATGGCTGGATGAAGAAGTCGTCTACATCATCAGCCCCCGCGAGCGGGAGGCCTTCGAGCGGCTTCAGTCGGTCCAGGAGCGCGAAGCTTTCATCGAAGCCTTCTGGCGCCGGCGGGATCCCGACCTGCTGACTCCGGTGAACGAGTTTCGCGAGGAGCACTACCGTCGCTTCGATTACGCCAACCGGGAGCTGGGCCGAGAGTCTGCCGTGCCCGGTTGGATGACCGATCGCGGGAAGATTTACATCATCCTCGGCGAGCCGCAGGATCGTGAGACCTTCCTCGCCGTTCCCGGCCTTTACCCCGTGGAGCTCTGGTCCTATCTGACGGAACGCGACAAGGCCTTGCCGCCTCTTTATTTGCTCTTCTTCCAGGAGGGCTTCGCCGGTCCGTATCGCCTCTTCAACCACTTGCTCGATGAGCCCGCAGACCTAATGCCGGCCCAACCTTTCGATCCCGCGAACGTCCGCGCCGAAGCCTATGAGTTTCTCCAGACGATCAACCCCGCGCTGGCCCACGCCAGCATCACCATGCGCGCCGACCAGGGTCCTTTCGCCGGGATCGCCGAGCCCGCCCGGTCGAGCCTGGATTTTCAGGCGCTTCTCGCCGAGATCTACGATTCTCCCTTCCGCCGTCTGGATACGCGTTGGGTGGACGCTGTCGACGACGCGCGAGGGCTCGTCGAGAGCGACTTTCTCTTCAACTACGTTCCGAGCGTCGGAATGGTCAATGTCCTTCCCGGTCCCGGCCTTGCCAGCTTCGTTCACTTCACGCTCGAAATCGAGCCCCGGTACATGACGCTCGCCAAGGACGAGGGGGGCCGGGTCTACTACACGAGCTTCGAAGTTCGCGGGGATCTCACGACCAAAGACGGCAAGACGATTCATCAGTTCTCCAAGGAGCTTCCCCTGAACCTGTCCGAGTCGCAGTTTCGTGAAGTCATGAGTCGGCCCTTCTCCTATCGAGACCTCTTCCCCGCCGCCGAAGGTGAGTACGACTTTCGCGTCATACTCAAGAACAGGGCCAGAAGCGAGTACACGATTTTCGAGAGTCCGGTCCAGGTTTCGGTGCGCGTCCCCGACCAGCCTTTTCTCGGTGTGCCCGTCCCGCTGTACGGGCTGACCGAGCTGGAAACCCTCGACTCCGAGGGTCTCTATCGTACCTACCAGCTCGGCTCCATCGTCCTGGATCCGAACGCCAGGCGGGTCTACGCGATCGGCGAGGCGCTCGTAACCTACGTGCCGTCAACCAACCTGTCGGACGAGCACGAGATCGCTCTGAGGATCGTAGATCTGGAGAATCCCGCAGAAACGCTGAGCGCGAGGACGGTCACGAGCTCGGGAGCACCGCTCATCGAGAGTCTGCCGGTCGGCAGCTCTATTGGAGGACGCTACGAGCTCTTCGCCGAGCTCATCGGCCGGAACGGCGAGATCCTGGCGGTTCGCTCGATGCGATTCGACGTTACGCCGCGTGCTGCCGTCGCTCGGCCTTGGGTTCTGCGTCAGAGCATCGATGGCGAGAACGATGCGGTCGTGAGTGCGGTGCTCGCCGAGCAATATCTGTTGAAGGGCGAAGCGAGCCGTGCGCGTTCGCTCTGTGAAAAGGCGCTCGCGATTGACCCCAACCTCCTCGCCGCACGGCTCATCCTCGGAAGAATGGAGCTCGACCAGGGCCGGTTCCTGGAGGCCATCCGCCTGCTCGAGCCCGCCCGGGCTCAGCACCCCGACGACGTCGACGTGCTCCTCGCTCTGGGCGACGCTTTGTTCCAGGCGAAGAACTTCACGCGCTCAGTCGAGCTCTTCGAGGCAGCGATACCTCTAAGGCGCCCCGGCACCGCCCTCCTCAACGCGCTCGGGATGGCTCATGCTCAGCTCGGGAATCGCGACCGGGCCATCGAATACCTCACCCGATCCCTCGAGATGGAGCCCGAACAGCCAAACGTGCTTTCGCTCCTCGAGAAGCTGCGAGCCTCGGACGGCGCCTGAGCCCTTCCCCCGCGAACCGAGCCGCTGGTTGCGTCAGGTTCCAAGCGCCGTCAGGCTTTTTTCCTCTGCACCAGTTGGATCAGAACGCCGAATGCCTGGCGTGGATCGATGAAGGCCCCTCCCCCGGGCATCCCTTCGTCCTCGTGGCGCTTACGGGAAACGACTTCGATACCTCGCTGCTCGAGCGCCTCGATCGCCTCGTCGAGATCGTCCACCTCGCAGGTGAGGTGATGAAATCCTTGCGAGTGCTTCATCAAGAAGTGAGACAGCGGGCTCGTGGCGTCATAGGGCGCCACGAGCTCCATGCGATAGGACCCGAGCTCGAAGGGCTGGCAGCGAAACTTGAACTCCTCGATGTCCTGGACCGGCCCGAAGTCGGCACCCAGCACGTTCTGAAAGAAATCCCTCGCGGCGTCCAAATCACCGACCGCGAACGCCACCCGATCGACTCTCCTGACGATACCCATGACTCACTCTCCTGAGACTACATGTCGCCAACCGTCAAGGGTTGGCCAGCTCCCTCAACAAGCTGTCGGTTCGCTCCCTGGCAACCGACAAGCGCTCGCGCAGATCGTCGAAAACGAACTCGTGGGCCGATTGGGTCGCCGGTCAAAGGCACTTGGGCTTACTCGTAACTCTTTTCAAAGGATGAACGGCGCGCCTCGTCTCTTACATGGCGGATCAGGTGCCTCGCGGAAGACAAGAGCTCGCGAACCTCCCGAACCTGCTCGAGCAAGATCCGTCCCTGGGGTGCGTATTCCGGATTCGGAGAAACGCCGCCATCACCATGGCAGCTGTCACACTGGCTTTCGAGGGAGCGGGGAGAGAGCAGGCGAGCGGCAACGGAATCGTGGCACGTAGTGCAGGTCGGTCCACGGCGCTCGCCCGCTTGAAGGAGCTCGTAGTGGCGGCTCTTCTGGAACGCCACGAACGGACCCACGTGACAGGCCCCGCAGGTCTTGGGAAGATTGGAACGGTGCGCCGGACTGGCGGGGTTCCGACTGTTGAGAATCCCGGAGTGGGCGAGGAAGGACTCGAACGTCGTGGGGTCGCCTCCATGGCAGCGTTCGCAGCCCACGCCGTTCCGGCCGTGAGGCGAATGTTCCCAGTCGGCTAGATGCTCCGGCTCGGGGGCGGCCTGCAGATTCGCAAAATGGCAGTCGGCGCAGCGACTCTGCTGAGCCCTGACGTTGACACTGGCGCACAGAAAAAGACCCACGGCTGCGATTAGCCAGCTGATGCGAGGCAATGACCTTCCTCCTTCCCCATCGGGCATTCGGTGCCCGCAATCATGACGATGATCCAATCTCGAGTCGCGAAAATTATATCGATCCGACGCCTGAGGATCACCTGAGCCCGCCCAATGGCGCCGCTTGACGATACATGAACGCCGTGCTGGTCCGAGCCCTGGCGCAGAGGACGTCAGCCCGAACCTCGTGGCGCATCCGTCGTTACGACCCTTGCCCTATGCAGATCGGCATCGACGGGGAACACTCCAAGCTGGGTCAATATCAACTTGGCGAGCGCTATGATCACCAAAACCACGCCAAAAGTCACGACGACCGCCGCACCCGTTGGAAGATCGAGGACGACCGACATGTACAGCCCCAGACAACTAACGACGACGCCCGTCGCCCAGCCCGCCGCGAGCCGACCTGAGACGCTACGAGCGAGGAGGACTCCAGCGACCGCGGGAACCACCAGGAACGAAAATACGAGGAGCACGCCCGCGATCCGAACCGAGCTCGTAACGACGAAGCCGAAAGACGCGTAGAACCAGAAATCCCAGAGCCGAACGGGAATGCCCGCATCGAACGCGTTCTCCGGATCCAGGGATATCGTGAGGAACCGGTCGCGAAACACGTAGTGAAAGATCCCAACGAGTCCGTACAAGATGCCGATCTTCACGATGTCGTGCCAGTCGACGAACAGGATGCTACCCACGAGCATGCTCTTCACTCGCTCCGCCCCTTCTGCGCTCCGCACCAGGACCAGAATGCTCGCCGAAGCGGCAACGGCGTAGGTGATGCCGATGATGGCCTCCTGGGGAACCCGTTCGTGTCGCATACGCGTGAGACTGAAGATCGCTGCCCCTAGCAAGGTGAAGGCCAACGAAAAGAAATAGCTCACGTCGGAATCCAGGTCGTAGCCAGCGACGAAACCCGCGGCCGTACCCAGAGCGGCAATCTGGGCGAGCGACAGGTCGACGAAAAGGACCTTCCGCTCTATCACGTGGAGCCCGAGATAGGCGTGGATTCCGGTGAGGATCAGACAGGCGACGAGCGGAGCTAGGAGGAGCTCCAACATCAGCGGGCGAGTCGGGTGCGCTCGAACGCGTCGACGAGAAGACCCACGTTGTGGTCGAAGAGTTTGATGTAGTCTTCGACCCCCTCGCCGCCCCCCACCGAGGTGGCGAGCGTCACTACTTCGGCCCCCACTTTCTGGGCTACGAAACGCGCCGGCTTGTCGTCGTAGTAGATGGAATGAAGAACGACCTTGATGTTCTCGCTCTTCATCAGATTGATCACGCGGAGGAGATCGTTTGGCGTCGGGGGAATTCCCGGCCTCGGCTCGACGAAGCCGGCGATCTCGAGCCCGAAACGTCTTTCGAAATAGGGCCAGCTATTGTGATAGGCGACGACTGCCTTCCCCCGGTGAGGTGCCATCCTCACCTGCCAGCGTTCGTTCGCCTCGTCGATGCGCCCGGCGAAGACCTCTCGATTGCGCTCGAACTCCGAAGCCCACTCCGGCCGAAGTGCCGAGAACACTCGCGCGATGTGCGCGGCAATGATCTTACCGTTCAAGGGGTCCATCCAGTAGTGGGGATTGCCATAGATGTGGATGTCGCCTTCCGCCCGCGACAGCTCGCGAGTGGGCCGCTCCAGGATCTCGATCCCTTCCGAGGCATCGATCCACCCGGAACCGCCTCGAATCACTCTGGGATTTCGCGCCTGGTTGAGAAGGGGCGGCACCCACCCTATCTCCAGGTCGAGCCCCACTTGGATGAAGACATCGGCCCGGTTCAGCTTCACCACGAAGCTCGGCTTTGGATCGACGTAGTGCGGGTCTTGAAAGCCAACCGCGATGCTCGACACTTCGGCACGCTCTTGACCCACCTGCCTGGCGATGTCCGCGAGGTCCGGAAGGGTGGCGACAACCTGCAGGACGTCTGCGGCCGACGAAGGGGCGGCGCAAGCGAGAAGCGTAAGCCAGATCGCCCCGATTCCGGCTCTCAATCCGCGACTGTTCGTCACCTGACTCACCTCGACCTCAAAACTTGTGGGCGCCGTGCGACCCGATGAGATAGAACCACTGCGCAAAGAGTTGATGAGCGGCAGGTTCCGCCCCGCTGAAATCGGTCACCTTGTACTGCAGCCGAAAACGCTGAAACTCCGACGGGTAGAACTCGGTCAGCGCGGAAAAGGAGCGCGCCCGCTGATCGGCCATGTCCGTCATCTGGCTCAGATCGAAGCGGCCGCCAGCAAACCACCGGCGGCCCAACTGGTAGCGGGCGAAGCTGTAGAGACCCCAGGTGTCGGTTCGGGCATCCCCGCCTCCTAGCTGGTTGAAAATTACCTCTGTCTGCAAGAGAAAAGAGCGGTACTTGCCCAGCGCCAAAGGCTTCCACTGATAAGTCAAATCGATGCCCTCGAACTGCGAGCGCGCGCTCTCACCGAGCTCGTCCAGCATCTGGTTCACGCCGTTCGCGTAGCTCACTCCCAGGTTCAAGCTCTGCTCGGGACTGAGGTCGAAAAAGGTCCGGTAGTGCACGTTGTAAAGAAGGTCCTTTGCACTTCCGCCGCCGAAGCTGACGTCGTTGGCCCCCTGGAGAACGTCCAGCTCTAGCTCCATGAACAAGTCCCAGGGGTTTGGAATCAGTCGCGAGACCGCGACCCCCATCTCCGAAAGCCCCTCCTCGCCGAAGTACGCGGTGATGACATCAGGCCGATCGACGGCGAAGGTCTCGGGCCGGTGATCGACGTTGGCTCTTCCAAAGGGAACGCGCATTTTGCCGGCACGGGCGAGAAAACTGGAGGGGAGCGTCAGAAAGGTAATGGTGCCTTCCTCGATCTCGACGGTCTCGAGGCTCGGGACGGTGACGAAGAAGTCCGCTCGGGCGAATGGATCAATGACCGACTGGAATGCGAACTCGACCTCACGCAAGTCGAGCGTGTTCTCGTACTCGACCGGACCATGGGTCGCCGTTCCAAGGAAGTCGCCGATGACGGAGATGTTGGGATTGAGCGTCTGGGCCCCGCCAGCGCCGGTCGATGGCGGCGGAGGTGGACTCTGAACCGGCGGCGACTCGGCAGGCTCGGCCCCGAGCGCCTCGGCGGCTTCCCTCAGGAGCTCCTCGTCGGAGGGGGACTCGCTCTCGCTCGTCTCTCCCGCTCGGAGAGCCTCGATGCGATCCTCGATGGCACGAAGGCGCTCTTCGTACTCGGTACGAACCGCAGCGAGCTCGGTCTCGAGCGCTCGAAGCTGGGCACCGATGTCCTCCTGACCGGAGTCCGGCGATTGTGCTTCACAGGGTGAGACTGCCCAACATGCCGCGAGAATCCAGGGGAGCTTCATCTCGAAACGCGCCTTACGACAAAGAGCGTTTTTTCAGCCTCCTTCTCTTGAGCAACTCAAAGTACTCCGGCGAGCTGTCCCGGCGCAACCTCTCACGAGTCGTCGCTCGGCCATATCGGCTCGAGTCACAGCCAGGCCCAGCGGAAAAGCTCCAGCCTATCGGGCGAGCCGGTAAACGACCCAGGCTTCTCACCCGAATCGCTGAGCGGCACGAGCTCGGGCTCTCGCGGCCTCGACCTCACGGTCCCGGGGTGGAGAGTTCGTGACCAGGGCGGACAGAAGTTTCTCGGCAACCTGCGCAACCTCTTCCACGGCCCTTTCGAAAGCTTGCTCGTTCGCCTTCGACGGCCGGTTGAATCCACTCAATTTGCGAACGAACTGCACCGAAGCGGCCCGGATCTCCTCGTCCGTCGCCGGCGGCTCGAAGTTGAAGAGCGTTTTGATGTTCCTACACATACGTCCAATATTCTCGATCTCGAACGAATCCAGATCAACACCCGGCAAGCTCCCTCGGCCCGGCGCGTTTCCACCGAGGCCCAACATGGAATCATTTGTGGCACCATAGGAGACGCGCGCATCGGGAAGTGACGCATGGAGCTCTATTATCATCACGTCGACAAGGACGTGCTCGTTCTTTCTGCCGACGGGGGTTTGGACTCCGCTAACGCGGAAACGTTCGTGGATGAGCTTGGCCGGCTCGTCGAGGCGGGCGCGAGAAAGCTCATCGTCGACTGCTCGCGCTTGGGATTCATATCGAGCTACGGCATCACCGTTCTCGTACGGCTCCACAAGAAACTCGCCATGCGCGGGGGAGACGTGAAGCTCGCAGCCTTGGATAGCACGCTCACGCGCCTCATCGCCACGATGGGACTCGAACGCCTGTTTCAAATCTACGCCAACGTAGACGAGGCGCGCCGAGCCTTCGCTGACTGAGCAAACCGTCACCCCAGGAGCAGCAGAAAGAGGCCCGACGCTCCCCTGACCTGCGTCAGGCCTGGCGCGCGCGTCGCGACTCGACGTCCTGTACCTGCTCCCAGGCCGCCCGGATCTTGAGCCGCAGCCTCTGGCGTGCTTCACGTTCCGCGAGCGTAAGAAAGCTGTAGGACGACTTGGTCAGCTTTTGGAGAAACGAAATCTCGAGCTGCGTCAGAAACAGATCCACGTTCCCGTCGCGAGACCCGGGCAGGGTGATATCGGAGAGCTTTCGGCCGAAAGCCTGACGCGCGTGGCGCTCCTCTTCGGTGATGAAATGATACTCAGAGCGCAAGAGCTTCTGGATGAACGTGAGCTCTTGATGGGTCAATCGGAGCGTCGCCCGACGACTATTCGATAACGTCATGTCTCCCTCGCCGTTCCGGGGGCTATTCGGCACCTATCTTGTAATAATTCTGATAGTCGGGGGTGGGCTCATAATACCGCGAATGCTCCATGGCCCGGGCGTATACCTCTTCCTCGGTTGCTCCGGCGATCATGAAGGGCTCGTCGGCGTTCGGATGGGTTACGTCGGCGAGAACCACCTGGCCGGGAATCCGGATCAGGTTCCAAGCATGCCGCCCCTTGAAAACGTAGAACTTGAGGTTTCCCTTGACCATCCGGCAGTCGATGCCCGCCTCCTGGAGATAGAGCTGGAAGAAAATCGAGAGGTGCCGACATACGCCGAGCCCCTTGTCGAGATACTCGGACAGGACGATGCTCTCGTTCCCGAAATCCCGGGAAAGTCTCTCCACTCCAAGCTCGTTGAACTCGATATCATGGCGCACTCTGTTATAGTACCAGCTGAGCAGCGAGTCGAGCGTTTTTCCCTCTGATATACCTCGCCGCTTGCATTCCGTCAGACGATGCGCGAGACGGACCTTGTCGACCTTGATCTTCTCGCGGCCGAAACGCTCGGTGGGCGAGGACTGACCACCCATGTCGGTGTATCCGTGCATGAGGTAATCGGGTATGCCCTGATAGACGTTTCCATCGCCGATCCAGGTCTTCTGATCCAACAAGATTTCCAGCTGCACGGCGGCGCGCACGTAACGCTCACGTCTCGACGAACCGTCGGGCAGCGCGGCGATCGCCTCGTTCATCGTCCGCACGCATTGCAATGGGGCGACCGCCCAGCTGGTGAGGAGTCCGGAGAGCTCGTCGGACTCCAGCTCGTAAGCGATGCGCTTTCCCGTCTTGGGCTCGAGGTAGAAGGAGTTGTTGAGATACTCCTTGTCCATGAGGGCCACGGCGCGAATCAGGGAGGTTTGCTGTGCGGTGAGTCGGTTCAGAAGCTCCCGCAGCTCCCGCGAGCCCAGGGTTCGTCGCGCGGGCGAGACACTCGTTACCGAGGCCTGTCCCGAGTCGAGGGCGTTCGACTGCACCGGGGCGTCCTCTCCGTTTCGCAGGCTCAACTCCGGCTCTCTCCTCTCTCTACTAATCAATGCCGTGGCGGGACCCGTAATCGATCGTGCCGCCACGGCTCGGGCTGCTTACGGCACGGCAAGCGCGCCGGGCTCGCTCCGCTCGCGCAGGCTGGATTGTACTTTTTCATCAGCCTGCTAAAGATAATTCAGGACCGAACAAATCTCGTAACCCGCGAGCTTCTCCCGGCCCTTCAGGAAATCGAGCTCGATGAGGAAACTGAATGCTTCCACCTCGCCGCCGACCTTCTGAACGAGATCGGCGACGCCACGCGCGGTGCCCCCGGTAGCCAGGACATCGTCCACGATGACGACTCTCTGTCCCCCGCGAACGGCATCCTCGTGAATCTCGAGACTGTCCGATCCGTACTCGAGGTCGTAGCTGATGCGAACGGTCTGGGCGGGGAGCTTTCCTGGCTTGCGCACGGGTACCGTTCCCTTTCCCAACTGATAGGCGAGGACCGAAGCAAAAAGGAAACCCCTGCTCTCGATGCCCAGGAGCAGGTCGAAATCTCGGGACCGCAGAGGTTGAGCCATCACGTCGATCGCCTTCCTGAACGTCTGTGGGTCGCCCAGCAGCGGGGTGATGTCCTTGAACACGATACCCTTCTGGGGGAAGTCGGCGACATCGCGAATCATTCGTCGTAGCTCTTCCATCTTCACCCTCAGTATCGCACTTCGAACGACGTCAAGCTCGGGTCGACCGGCGCGGTCCGGCTTTCCACCGAGACCACCTGGGAGGAGGAGGGGCCACGCCGCAAGGCATCCTCGAGCCGCTCCAATTCCGCGACATCACCCTGAGCCAGGACTTCCACCCGTCCGTCCGCAAGATTCCGAACGTAACCGACGACCCGATGTCGGGACGCCTCACGTTCGGCGAACCAACGGAATCCAACACCCTGCACCCGTCCCGAAATCAGAAAAACGTACGCCTTCACCGATACTCGCCTGCGGGAGTCGAGCTCGATCCCCTGATCGACCTAAGTGGCACCCAGAGAAACCCTCGGAGAAAGGCATCACGCCGCAGCGATTCTCGTCCATCTGCCCGGAGAACTCAGCGCGGTACCAGCCCGTCGGACACGATAACTTCGCCTCCACCCTGACAAATCCGCCTACCATCCCCTCACCGCCAGACGCAGAAAGGGGGATCGGGACCGAGAGCCTCGTTCGTGGTCGCCCCAGATTGCCAAATCGTTTCTCCGGAGCGCAGGCTAGCCCAGCCTCCGCGCCCTACAAAACGTCGCGATCGGGGTCAACACCTTCGAACTGCAGGCACCGAAGTCCTCCTAGCGGCGGCCCTTGCCCTGACTTCAGCGGACGACGAAATTATACCAGGAAACGCTTGAAGGAGCGTTACCTTCGCCTTGCTCGAGGGTGGTGCTTGTCGTACACGCGCCGGAGCCTGTCCCGGCTGACGTGGGTGTAGATCTGGGTCGTGGCGATGTTCGTATGACCGAGCATGAGCTGAAGACTCCTCAGATCGGCGCCCCGCTCCAGGAGGTGGGTCGCGAAAGAATGCCGAATCACGTGGGGCGAAAGGCGCTTGCGGATACCGGCTCGCCGGCCGTAACCCTGTATGATTTGGAAAACCCTCTGCCGCGTCATCATCGTCCCCCGGCGACTCAAAAAGAGCCCTTCGACCGGAAGCCGAGAGAGCTCGGGCCGAGCCCGCGCCAGATAACGGTCGAGCCACCTTTTCGCCGAGCGCCCGAAGGGAACGATCCGCTCTTTTCGACCTTTGCCGCGGCAGACGAGGTAGCCGGTCTCGATGTGGAGGTCTTTGATCTCGAGAGTGACCAGCTCCGATACCCGCAACCCGGTTGCGTACAGGAGCTCGAGCATCGTTCGGTCGCGAAGCCCCTCCGCCGTCGCGGTGTCGGGCATCGCAAGCAGGGAATCGACCTCGTCGAGACTGAGGTAGCGGGGAAGCGGACGTCCCAATCGCGCGGAATCGACTTGCTCAGCGGGGTCGGTGGCAATGTTCCCCTCGGCGGCAGCGAAACGATAGAGGCCGCGAACCGCCGATGCCGTCCGGGCGATCGACCTCAACGAAAGGCCCTCCCGATGCAGGTTCCGCAAGAACTCACGCAAGTCGGAGACATCGACCGATTCGAGCGACTTCCCTTTGCGCTCGGTGTAGACCGCGAGCTTCTCGAGGTCGCGGCGATAGGCAGCGATCGTCAAGGGAGACAGCCCCCGTTCGACCTCGAGGAAGTGTAAGAAAGCTTCCCTCAAAATCTAACCGTCACCCCGAAGTATTGTCCGCTCATGCGGAACACTGCGCGGTCATCGACCGTCTCCACGCTCTTGACGCGGTTATAGGAGTTCCGGTAGCCGTAAGAGAAGGCGACATTCGGTATGAAGTTATAGGTCGCCTGGATATCGACGTCGGTCATGACGCCTTCGCTCTCCTTTTTCATACCGAGCCCTTCGGCGGTAACCGCCAGGGCTGGTGTGAGATACACTCGTCCCTTGATCCCGAACACCGGAAGCTCGATACGTAGGGGCTCGGGCTCGGCCGTGCTTCCTTCCGACTGGAACCGACTCCGTGCCTGAAATCGCTCGTACAGGCCCACCACCGATATGAAACCATAAATGCCTCTTACCAGAGCGAACTCCGCCCCGGCTTGAACCTGTTCCAGCTCGAGGAAGGATTCGAGCACGGCACCCGTAGGCACCTCGAGGCCGCCAATCGCGATGTCTTCCGTCGATACGATCTCGCTTTCGTATTTGGTCCTGAACCACGCGCCTCGCAACCTGAGACGGTTCGTGATTCGAAGACCGAGCCGATAGTCCCAGGTCCGCTCCGCGGGAATCCCCAGATCGGTTGCGGGATCCAGGGTCGAGCCCGGAACTCCGTCCCCGGAGAGCCGAAGCTCCGAGTGCAGGTCTCCGCGCCATCGACGTACTTCGAGCTCGATGGTCGAGATCTCGCCCAGATTGGGACTCCCCCTTCCCTGAGCGGAGAGCACCTCGCCCGCTAGGACGATGGAACAGAACAGGAGGGCTCGCAACGGGATCGCATACTTCAACATCACCTCCATCCGAAAGCGGCGGGAGCCAGAGCGGCAGCGACTTCTTTCAGCTCGCGAACGCGGAGAATCATGCACCCGAGTATATAGACGAGAACCGCGATGCTGATGGCGCCGAGAACTTGAGCGATCCTTGGTAGCAAAGCGGCATGGCCGAAGAGGCCGTCGAGGAGCTGGTGGGTTAGAAGCGCGGCCGCCCCCATGACCATCGAGGCGGCCAGAGTCTTGATCAATGTGGCGACGGAACGCCGTCCGTCCAACCGCCCCAGACGACTTCGTCGACGAAACAGAAGCCAGAGAACCACCAGCGACAGCGTCGTGGTCGTCGAAGTGGCGAGCGCGAGTCCGCGGTGATCCCAGCCGAGCACGACAACGAAAAGCCAGTTCAGCGCCGCGTTCGAGCCCATCCCCGCAAGACTCACCATCATCGGGGCGCGAACGTCCCGAATCGCGTAGAAACCATCGGTGACGATCTTGATGGCTCCGAAGCTCAGAAGACCCAGGGCATAGTATCGCAACGCCGAGGCGACTTGCGTCGTGTCTTCAGGCCCGAATCGCCCCTGTTCGAAAATGAGTCGCACGATCGGCGGCGCGAGCACCAGCAATCCGACGGTGGCGGGAACGGTGAACAGGATGACAAGACGCGTCGCGTAGGAGAAGGTCTGCAGGAATCGTTCGTTGTTTCGTTCCGCGGCAGCACGGCTGAGTGCTGGGAGGGTCGCGATGGACACCGCCACGCTTACTAGACCGAGAGGAAGGTGGAGAACCCGATAGCTCTGGGTGAGCCACGCGAGCCAGCCTTCGCCGTGCGAAGCGAAGAACGAGTTTACCAGAACGTTCACCTGCACCGTCGAAGCCATTAGTGCGCCCGGCCCGAAGAGCCGTGCCGCCTTGGAGAGCCACGGATCACGGAAGGAGAAATCGGGACGGAATCGGAAGCCGAGTGAGGCCAGCGAGGGAAGTTGCCAGGCCAACTGAAGCACGCCTCCGGCGAGCACCCCGACTGCCATCCCGACGGTCGGGTGGTAACCGAGGCGTGGCGCTATCACGTAACCAACGACGCCCACGACGATAGAGCCGATGTTGAAGAAGGACGACGCCATTGCCGGAACGAAGAAGCGCCCTCCCGCATTGAGGATGGCCATCACCAGGGCCGCCAGACTGACCAGAAGCAGGAAGGGAAACATGATCTGGGTCAGCAGCACGGTGAGATCTCTCTTCGTTCCCAAGCCGTAGCTCTGGTCCGCGGGCAAGGCGGTGTCGAAGCCCACCCCGCCGAAGACGACGTCCACGATTACATCGGCATAGAGGATGCCGAGGAGCGCGAGTGCGGACACGGTGATGCCCAGGGCATTGAAAACGATGTTGGCGACGCGCATCGAGGCGGCACGCCCCTCTTTCGCCTCGATCTCGGACAGAGTCGTGACGAAAGCCTTGCTCAGGGCCCCTTCGCCGAACATATCGCGCAAGAGGTTCGGGATTCTGAACGCCGCATAGAAGGCGTCGAGTCCCACTTTGGCGGGAAAGAGGTAAGCGAGCACTTGCTCGCGCACGAGTCCGAGCACTCTCGACACCATGACGCCGGCGCTCACGACGCCAGCGGAACGGGTCAAGTCTTCGGATGTGCCGCTATCCTGTTGTGTGTCAGAAGCTTCCGTGCCCCCCGCAGACCTGGGCTTCAGTTGGGAGGAGGGGGAAGCCATCGACGGATTCTATTACATTTCGTGATATCTTTTTCGACGCATCGGAGTGACATGGAGAAGGACCCTGCATCATCAAACGATCGCTTTCGTTTCCACGAGGGCCTGCCGCTTGCGCTAGCCCTCTTCGGCTTCTGGGTGATTCTGTCCGGAAAACTGGACTTGTTTCATCTTGGCGCCGGGGCTCTTGCGTCACTGCTGATCGCGACGTGGATGGGACGGTTGTATCGCCTGCAGCCTGCTATCGCGACGCCGCGACGCCATCCGTTCGTGGATATGCCTTGGCTCGGGCTGGTCCTCTACCTGCCCTGGCTGGTCCTCCAGATCGCGATCGCGAGCGTACAGGTCGCGACGATCGTTCTGCGACGCAAAATGGAGCTTCAGCCAAAGCTGTTTCGGTTTCACTTCGTATTGCCGCACAACTTGGCCCGCGCGACTCTAGCCAACTCCATCACCCTCACCCCCGGCACGGTCACCCTGGACGTTCGCGAGGACGACTATCTCGTCCACGCCTTGACGGGCGATGCCGAGCGGTCGCTCCAGTCGGACGAACCGGGGAACATGAAGCATCGCGTCGCCCTCCTATTTGGCGCACGGGAATAGTCGTAGTTAGAACGTTGCAGCATTTCGTCCTCGCTCTCGCCGTCGGACTCGCGCCGGTGATGCTGATGTCACTCTATCGCCTGCTGCGAGGTCCCACGCTGTGGGATCGCTTGAGCGGGCTCGGCCTTCTCGGGACCAAGACGATCGTCTTGCTGCTTCTGCTGGGCCTTCTGACGGGAAGAGAGGACATTTTCGTAGATATCACTCTCTCCTACACGCTGATAAGCTTCGTCGGCTCGCTCGCGCTCGCCAAGTACTTCGAGGGCAAAGAGAGCCCCAGCCCGGAGGCGGGTCCGTCCGACGCGCCGTCTTCGGGGACGATGGTCCGCGGGCAGGATTGGGAGACGTAAGACGACCGTGACCGTCCTGGCCGCCGCTCTTCTCTTAGCGGGATTCTTCTTCATCGCCAGCGGTGCAGTGGGGATCTTGAGACTCCCGGACTTCTACACCCGTCTACACGCCATGGGTAAATGCGACACGCTCGGCGTGGCACTGATGGTGCTGGGTACCGCGATTCTGGAAGGACCCACGCTCAATGGCCTCAAGATTCTCCTGATCATCATTTTCGTTGGACTCGCGAATCCCACCGCGACCCACGCCCTAGGGCGAGCCGCCTTCCGCGCCGGCCTGGCGCCGTGGCAGGCTTCAGGCGACGAGGAGGCACCGCGGTGATCCCCCCTCTGGTGACCCTGTTCCTGTTCCTCATGCTCGTCTGCGCCGTCGTCGCCTTGAAGGTGACCGATCTTCTCGCTGCAGTCGTCATTTTCGGCGCGTTCAGCTTCTTCTCCGCCGTCTTTTTCACGCTCCTCGGGGCCCTCGATGTGGCGTTTACCGAAGCCGCCGTGGGCGCGGCGATC
>DASPGQ010000077.1 GCA_035620555.1 Vicinamibacteria bacterium | reverse complement strand
AGGTGCTCGGGGCGATCGCGATCGGTCTCGTCATCTGGTACGGCGGTGGTCAGATCCTTCTCGGAACGCTCACTCTGGGAGGCCTCGTCGCGTTCATTCAGTACTCGGAGAGCTTCTATCGGCCCATCAGCGATCTATCTGAAAAATTCAACATTCTCCAGGGGGCGATGGCTTCCTCGGAGCGGATTTTCAAGCTGCTGGACACCGAGGTCTCGGTTTCTTCACCCGAGGGGAGTCCCCGGGCGAGCTCGGGTGCGGGAACGCTCGGTTTCGAGGATGTGTGGTTCGCTTACAAGGGCGAGAACTGGGTCCTCCAGAACATCGAGCTCCAGGTGGGTCGTGGAGAGACGGTCGCCATCGTAGGCCATACCGGCGCCGGCAAAACGACCCTCACGAGTCTCCTGCTCAGGTTCTACGACGTTCAACGCGGGCGGGTCGTTGTCGACGGGTTGGATGTTCGCGACTGGGAGCTGACGGCCTTGAGGCGTCGCTTCGGCATGGTGCTCCAGGACGTCCACCTCTTCTCGGGCACGATTGCGTCGAACATTCGTCTCGGGGATCGCGACATCACCGACGAGGCCGTTGCCGATGCGGCGGCGGCGGTCAACCTGAACGAGTTCCTGAAGACGCTGCCGCGAGGGCTCGAGACCGAGGTGAGGGAGCGGGGGTCGGCACTCTCCTCGGGTCAGAAGCAGCTCGTGTCCTTTGCGCGGGCGCTGGTGCACGACCCGGAGATACTCGTTCTCGACGAAGCGACGTCGAGCGTGGACACCCACACCGAGATCCTCGTCCGGGAGGCCCTCGAGAAGCTGCTGGCAAATCGCACCAGTATCGTGATCGCTCATCGTCTTTCGACGATTCAACGGGCCGACCGCATCGTCGTGCTCCACAAGGGCCGCATCCGAGAGATCGGGACCCATCAGGAGCTCCTCGCCCAGCACGGCATCTACCATCGTCTCTACCAGCTCCAATACAAGGACCAGGAAATGGCCTCGGCGGTCGTTGAACCGGGACGGGGCGCGAGATAACATGCCCCGTTCCATGGCCAAGGAAAACGACGTCGGGATCGAAGAGGATCTGAGCTTCGGACGAACGCTCGTCCAGTTCTTCGTAGTCCCCGCTGTCGTGGTCGCCATCTGTGTGGGCATCTTCTTTTTCTTCGCCTGGCTCGTCTCCGACGAGAAGACGAGTGTCGACTATCTCAACGAGATTCGGGCCGGAAGCGCGAGTCGCCGTTGGCAAGCCGCTTTCGAGCTCTCCAAGATCATCACGCTGGACTCCGAGAGGAGCCGGATGGAGGGCCTGGTCCCCGAGATGATCGACGCCTTCGAGAAGGCGCAAGGCGACGACCCCCGCGTCCGGCACTACCTCGCCCTGTCTCTCGGGAATCTCGGCGATGAGTTGGCGACGCCGGTGCTCATCGAGGCCTTGTCGGACAAAGACGCCACGACTCGTCTCTATGCCAGCTGGGCGCTCGGCAACATCGGCGATCGCAGCGCGGTGGGAGCACTGGTCGCCCGCGTGGGCGATGAGGACGTCGGAGCGAGGAAAATGGCGATCTACGCGCTCGGCGCCATCGGGGACGAGGCCGCCATCCCTCGTCTTCAGGTGGCTCTGTCGGATCTCGATCGAGATGCCTCCTGGAACGCGGCGATTGCTCTCGCCCAGCTAGGAGACCGCTCGGGCGAAGCGAAGTTGCTGGAGATGTTGGACCGCGAGCTCCTCGCCGGTATCGACACCATGGACGACGCTCAGAGGCTTCTGACCATGGAAAGCGCGATCAAAGCGTCGGCGAGACTCGGCGGCGACCGGCTCACCGAGAGGCTCCGCGCCATCTCTGACTCGGACCCCCACGTGGGAATCAGGAGAACGGCGATCGACGCGCTCGAGGGTCAGAAAAAACCGACGCCATAAGTGGGGGAGATGAAACGAGTTGAACGGCTCCATTCTCGCTCCTGTCTTGACACTTTTTGAGGTGGGTGACTAGAATGTTCCGATTGACTCGAACCGCTCGAACGGCGGACACGCCAAAACGAAAGCTCCTCGAACTCAGGTAGACTTAATGGCCAAGGACGAACAAGAACAAGCCGAACCGGTCGAAGAGAAACCCGCCAAGCCCTCAAGAAAAGAGACGAAGGAAGTCACGAGACGACAGTTCAACTGGCTCGCTCTCGCCTGGACATTTTTCGCCGCCTCGACCGCCGCCGGACTCACCGCCATGGGGCGGTTCATGTTTCCCAACGTGTTGACCGAGCCGCCTTCCACGTTCAAGGTGGGCTTCCCCAGCGACTTCGCGGTCGGAGTGGTCGATACGCGGTTCAAGGAGAAGTTCCGCGTCTGGGTCGTGCGAAACGAGACCGAGATGTATTCGCTCCTGGCGATTTGCACGCATCTCGGATGCACTCCCAACTGGCTCGAGGCGGAGAACAAGTTCAAGTGTCCCTGCCACGGGAGCGGTTTCTACATGAGCGGCATCAACTTCGAAGGGCCCGCGCCGCGTCCACTGGAGCGCGTCGCCATCAGCCTGGCCGAGGACGGTCAAGTTCTCATCGACATCGGACGCACCTTCAAGCAGGAAGCGGGACAGTGGAGCGACCCGGCATCCTTCTTGCCAATGGCTTGATCGATCCGAGCAGGAGTTGAATCGGTGCAGAAGGTCATGAACGCTTTTTCGAGCGCATGGAACGCGCTGACTGAATCTCAGGTGTGGAAGTCCATCTTCCGCCACGGGGCCGTCAACAGCAACCGCAATCGGGTCCTGGTGATGATGTCGAACGTGTTCCTGCATCTCCACCCGGTCAAGTCGCGAAAGGCAGGCATCAAGCTCCGCTACACCTGGTGTATGGGCGGCATCACCTTCTTTCTGTTCCTGGTACTCACCTTCACCGGGCTGCTCCTGATGTTCTATTATCGGCCGACGGTCGAGTACGCCTACGCCGACATCATCGATCTGGGCGAGCACGTGCCCCTCGGCGTCATGCGCGAGCTCCACCGGTGGGGTGCCCATGCCATGGTGATCACGGTATGGCTGCACATGTTCCGGGTATTCATGACCGGCTCCTACAAACCGCCCCGTGAGTTCAACTGGGGAGTGGGCGTCATCCTCTTGGTGCTCACCCTCCTCCTGTCGTTCACCGGCTATCTTCTTCCCTGGGATCAGCTCGCCATCTGGGCCATCACCGTAGGTTCGAACATGGCGCGGGCGACTCCGCTCGCGGGCACCGAGGGACCCTTGTCGGCCGCTCTCAAGATAGGCGACATCAACATCATCAACTCGGGAAGCGACGCGCGCTTCGTTCTGCTCGGCGCTAGAAGCGTGGGGGAGAACACCCTGCTCCGCTTCTACGTGCTCCACTGCGTGGGGCTGCCGCTCGCCGCCGCTTTCCTGATGGCCGTTCATTTCTGGCGTGTCCGCAAAGACGGTGGCATTTCCGGCCCGATGTGAGCCGCTCCTCGCTTCTTTCATGACCGAACCCTGGAATTCGATGGCAGGTTGTTGAGCTTATGGAGTCCGTCAAGAATCTAATCAACTGGATGTCGGGGCCCACGGTGCTCTTCACTCTAGTGACCGTGGGTTTCCTCGTTTCCTTGCGCTATCCGCGGATCTGGACCAAAAGAAACGCGATCATTGGATTCGGCGCGCTGACGGTGTTCTACGTCCTGAGCATGTTCGACCCGGATTTCTATCTCATCGTGGCGAAGCCCGATAACGTTCCCATCACCCTGGTGTTGTACCTGGTCGGGTTCACCACCTGGTATGCGATGTATCAGGGTGTCGAGAACGACAAGAGGATCGAGAGGGGAGAGCCGGTAGCCGAGAAACAGGAGGAAGACAAAGTCTGGGTCTGGCCCGATCTCGTCTACACCGAGATGCTCTGCATGATCATTCTCGGGATCGTTCTGATGGCGTGGTCGATCCTCTTGCCGGCGCCACTGGAGCAGCCGGCGAATCCGGCGGACTCACCCAATCCGTCGAAGGCGCCCTGGTACTTCCTCGGGCTCCAGGAGATGCTCGTCTACTTCGACCCCTGGCTCGCCGGGGTCGTGTTTCCCACGTTCATCATCATCGGCCTCATGGCCATCCCGTACCTGGATACGAACCCCAAGGGGAACGGCTATTTCACCTTCCGGGAGAGACGGGTCGAGATCGGAATCTTTCTCTACGGCTATCTGGTGCTCTGGATGCTGCTCGTCATCTCGGGAACGTTTCTGCGCGGGCCGAACTGGAACTTCTTTGGCCCCTATGAGTACTGGGACCAGCATCGCGTCGAGCCCCTGCTGAACGTGCACGTCTCGGACTTCTTCTGGGTGAAGTTTCTCAACCGGCCGCTTCCTCGAAACCCGCTCGTCCGGGAATGGCTCGGGGTCCTTCTCGTTCTGTTCTACATCGGCGTGCTTCCCTGGCTTCTGTCCAAACCGAAGGAGAAGTTGCCGGGTTTCTTGCGGTGGGCGAGCCTCAACCACTATCTGGTGAAAATGGGGCCTCCACGTTATTACATCGCGGTGGTGCTGTTTCTCCTGATGCTCAGCCTTCCCATCAAGATGTATCTTCGCTGGGCGTTCAACCTGAAGTACATCGTCGCTTTCCCCGAGATCTTCTTCAATATCTAGTCATCGAGTTGTGGAGTAAACCGTGGCGAAACCCGCTCCAGGACATGCGCACGACATTCCGGCGCTCAACGTCCTCTTCGGCATTTCGGCGATAGCGCTCTTCCTGACGACCATCTGGCTCGTCTGGGACGATTACTCCCGCGAATGGAAGCGCTATCAACGCGAGTTCTACGAGCTCGAGCGGCAAACGACGCGGGAACAGATTCAAGAAGCCGAGGGGGAGGTGGATCAACGCGAGCTCGAGCGAGTCGAGAGCGATCTAGCCGCGGCGAACCAGGAGCTCGAGGCAAGGCAGGCCGATATTCGAGAGCTGGAAGAGCAGTTCGAGGCCCTCGACAATCAATGGACGCTCGCCGATGTTCGAGAGCGCGAGCTCAAGGCGGTGTACGACTCGAAGAAGTTCTATCACGAGGAAGGCGAGAGCGCTCCGCTGGGCAAGGCCGTTTCCGACGAAGAGTTCCGCGCGCTGGAAGGCGAGTTCATCGGCGCGCGCGAAGCTCGCCTCGCCATCGAGTACGACCGGACACAGGTGCAGCGGTCGTTGCGCGAGCTTCGAGCCCGAGTGACCGAGCTGAACTCTCAGAAGGAGGCTCTGACCCAGGAAGCAACTCTCCTGCGCCGCAAGCTCGACTCCATCGCCCGGAATTTTCCCAACACGTTCCGAAACCTTCCCGTCGTCGACTTCATCGACCCCAGCATCGAGATTCGACAGGTTCTGGTTGCGAACGTGACCGAGGAACTGAATTTCACTCAGGTTCCCCGCATCGACCGATGCCAGACCTGTCACCTGGGAATCGACAATCTCGACTATGCCGACGCGCCGCAACCCTTCCGGACGCATCCCGACCTCGATCTCTACGTCGCGCCCGAGTCGAAGCATCCACGCGACAGCTTCGGCTGCACCTCCTGCCACGAAGGCCGCGGTCGGGCGACGACGTTCGTGGGCGTGAACCACACGCCCCAGACCGAGGAACAACAGCACGAATGGGAGACCCGTTACGGATGGAAAGAGGACCATTACTGGGACAAACCCATGTATCCGAATGGATTCGCCGAGGCCGGCTGCCTCAAGTGCCACGCGGATCAGGTCCTCCTTCCCGGGGCCGAGAAGTTCAACGAGAGCCGTAACCTCTACGAGACGGCGGGATGCTGGGGCTGCCACAACACCGAAGGCTTCGAGGACCGGCGCAAAGTAGGCCCGAACCTCGGGCACATCGTGGCAAAGACGACACCCGAGTGGGCGGCGCGATGGGTAAAGGATCCCAAGAGCTTCAAGAAGTCGACCTACATGCCGCGGTTCTGGAACCTCGACAACAATCTCGATTCTGACATCGGGGCTCGCAACCGGACCGAAGTCGCCGCGATCGTCGCCTACGTATTCGACAAGGCCAAGCCTTTGAGCTACACGCCCGTGCCCGCGGGGGACCCGGATCGGGGCCGTAATCTGATCGAGTCCGCGGGCTGCCTTGGCTGCCATATCACCGACGAGACCGCCTTCGACATCGCCGAGAACGCGGAGAACACCAGCGTCGACTGGTACCGTACGAAGGGGCCGAGTCTGGCGGGTGTGGGAAGCAAGGTCAAGCGGGAGTTCCTTTTCAACTGGGTCAAGAACCCGCGACATTACTGGGAAGAGACCTTCATGCCCGATCTGAGGCTCACCGATCGAGAGGCGGCCGACATCACTGCCTATCTCATGAGCCTTCGAAACGAGGGCTTCGAACAGCTACCGGTCCCCGAGGTCGAGAGTGCGGCGCTCGATGAGATCACGCTCGAGTTTCTCCGATCGGGTCTTCCGCTCGCTCAGGCCGAAGAGCGGATATCCCAGATGTCGACCGAGGAGAAGACGCTCTACTCGGGCGAGAGACTCATCCTTCGCTACGGGTGTTTTGGGTGCCACGACATCGAGGGGTTCGAGAACGCTCAGAAGATCGGAGTCGACCTCTCCACCTGGGGCTCGAAGATGGTCACCCGGCTCGATTTCGGCTATGTGGATATCGAGCACACCCGAAAAGCCTGGCTGGAACAGAAGCTTCGTGCTCCACGGAGCTACGACGAGGGCAAGGTCAAGAGCCCTCCGGAAAAGCTCCGCATGGGTTACTTCGATTTCACCGAAGAGGAGATCGACGCCATCGTGCGCCGGGTTCTCTCTCAGGTCAGAGAAGAGCTACCACGGGTGGCGGTCAAGAACCTGAGTGCCAACGAGGCCTATGGGGCCCGGGCGCGTCGACTCATTCACGAGTACAACTGTCGCGGCTGCCACCTCGTTGACGGCTTCGGGGGTGGTATCTATCAGACGATCGAGGATTCCGGTTTCAGACCCCCGAACCTCAACACCCAGGGCGCCCGGACTCAGGCCGATTGGCTGTTCCAGTTCCTGAAGGCGCCCACCGAAGTGCGTTTCTGGCTGAATGCGCGCATGCCGACCTTCCACTTCAGCGATGACGAGGCGAACACGCTGGTGCAGGGATTCATGGCGATGGAGGGAACGCAGCCTTTCGAAACGGCGGAGGAGCAACAACCCGATCCAGAGCTCCTCCGTACGGGCGACCGCCTTCTCGTTCGCCTGCAATGCGAGCGCTGCCATATCGCCGCCGCCGCTGGCACCATGGAGGCCTCTCAGCTCGCGCCGAGCTTCCGGCTTTCCCGCGAGCGTCTGCGCGAGGAGTGGGTCGTGAACTGGATGAGGGATCCCCAGGCGATCACACCCGGCACCCAGATGCCTCAGTTTTGGCCCGTGGACGACGCCGGCAACCGTGTGACGCCACTACCGGACGTTCTCGGGGGGGATGCCGAGGCGCAGATGCGCGCCGTCGCCGCCTACATCATGCACTACACGCGCTGAGGAAGAGATATCATTCGGCCGAAGCGCGGCCGCGAATCGAGGACAATCAATGGCAGAAGAAGAAAAAGTCAGACCCTACGTTAGCCACGGAACGGCGATGGCTCTGAGCATCTGGGGCATCGTTCTCGTTTCGGTCGTCTTCTTCTTTGTTTACGGGTTGCCCGACCTCGCCTCCGACCGCTCGTCGCAGGACACCTTGTACTACGTGATCCTGGCGATCAGTGGTGTCGCCTACATCATCGTGCAACTCATTCTCGGGACTTTCATCTTCCGTTTTCGTCATCGCGACGACGCGGCCGGAAGTTATTGGCACGACAGCCACAGGTTGGAAGTGGGCTGGACCCTTGGCACCGCCGCCGTCCTCGTCCCCATCGTCGTATCCGGGCTAGTGATCTGGGGTGACGTCAAGGCGTCGACGGACGTTCCTCCCGACGCGATAGTCATCGAGGCGGTCGGGGCGCAGTTCCAGTGGGACTTTCGCTATCCCGGTCCCGACGGGGCAATCGGGGGGTTTCAACCGGAGTTGTACTCGCTCGAGAATCCGCTGGGGATCGACGAGACCGATCCGGCCTCGGCCGATGACTTCGTCCGCACGAACCAGCTCGTGCTGCCCGTCGATCGGGTAGCGCATCTGAGGCTTCGTTCCAAGGACGTCCAGCATGCCTTCTTTCTTCCCAATTTTCGAGTGAAGCAGGACTTGGTGCCGGGCATGGAGACCTCGGTCACCTTCACCCCGATCAAGACGGGGGAGTACGAGATCGCATGTGCCGAGCTGTGCGGTCTCGGTCATTACCGGATGCGGGCGTTCCTCACGGTCATGAGCGCGTCCGATTACGACGCCTGGCTCGCGGAGCAGGCCGCCCAGAATTGATACCGCAAAGTTCATTTGAAGGAGAGATCGCATGAGCGAAGGTCATGACGACCACGGCCATGGCAAGCAGGGTTTCGTAAGCACGTACCTCTTCAGCTTCGATCACAAGATGATCGGGAAACAGTACCTGACGCTTGCCATGATGATGGCCCTCGTCGGGGGCATTCTCGCGATGCTCATCCGACTGCAGCTCGGCTGGCCCGGAACCCTGTGGCCCAGTCTCGAGACCTTCTTTCCCACCGGGATGGCTTCTGGGGTCATGACGCCGGAGTTCTACGTCATGCTCTTTACGATGCACGGAACCATCATGGTGTTCTTCGTGCTATCGCTGGCCCCGGTGAGCGGGTTCGGAAACTTCCTCATCCCTCTCCAGATCGGAGCCCGAGACATGGCGTTCCCGTTTCTCAACATGCTCTCGTTCTGGACGGTGCTGCCCGGGGCCATCATCATCTTGATCTCGTTTCTCGTCGAGGGAGGCGCCGCGGCTTCGGGATGGACCGCTTACCCGCCTCTATCCGCGATCCGCTCGGCGATTCCCGGCTCGGGAGCGGGGCAGACCCTCTGGATCGTGGGCATGGTCTTCTTCATCGCCTCGTTCACCATGGGCGGTCTCAATTTCGTCGTGACCATCCTGAACCTCCGCACCAAGGGCATGAAGATGATGAGACTGCCGCTGACGACCTGGGCGCAGTTCGTCGTCGGCGTTCTTGGCCTCCTGAGCTTTCCCGCGCTCGCCGCCGGGGCCATCCTTCTCTTGTTCGACCGCGGGCTGGGAACGAGCTTCTTCCTGCCGGCGGGAATCTACATCGGCGACCAGCTCTTCGCTCACGAGGGCGGAACCCCCCTTCTCTGGCAGCACCTGTTCTGGTTCCTCGGCCACCCCGAGGTCTACATCATCATGCTGCCCGCCATGGGGTTCGCCTCGGACATCATCGCGACATTCAGCCGAAGGCCCATCTTCGGTTATCGATCGATGGTCTATGCGATCATTGCCATCGGTATCTTGAGCTTCCTCGTGTGGGGGCACCATATGTTCGTTTCCGGAATGAGCCCCTTTCTGGGAAGCGTCTTCGTCATGACCACCCTCGCCATCGCCATTCCCTCGGCGGTGAAGACATTCAACTGGCTCTCGACGCTCTGGAAAGCGAAGATCCGGTTCACGACGCCCATGCTCTTCGCGCTGGGCATCGTGTCGCTCTTCGTGACCGGCGGCCTCACGGGCCTTTTTCTCGGCACGAACGCCACCGACATCCAGCTCCACGACACCTACTTCGTCGTCGCGCACTTTCACTTCATCATGGCGGGAGCCGGTCTCTTCGGTGCTCTGGCGGCGGTGTACTACTGGTTTCCCAAGATGTTCGGCCGTTTCATGAACGAGGGACTGGGGAAGATCCACTTCTGGCTCACATTTCTCGCCTACTACGGGACGTTCTTCCCCATGCATTACCTCGGGATCGCGGGAATGATGCGCCGCATCTACGATCCGAACACTTATGACTACCTCAAGCCGCTCCAACCGGTGAACACTTTCATCACCGTGAGCGCTTTCATTCTGGGCGCCGCGCAGCTCATTTTCGTTGCCAATTACTTCTGGAGCATGGCCAAGGGCAGGAAGTGCGCCGAGAGCAATCCCTGGGAGTCGAACGGGCTCGAGTGGTCGGCGCCGTCCCCCCCGGGACATGGCAATTGGGAAGGAGAGATTCCCGAAGTACATCGCTGGCCGTACGATTACAACAATCCCGATGAAGACCGGGAGTTCACGCCCCAGTGGCAGCCCGCCCGGGTGAAAGCCCGGGGCTAAGAGGATCGATGCTTTCGTCGACGGCCTCGACCTGGTCGATCGCCCGGCTCTCGTTGTCGGTGCGGGACTATCTCCAGCTCGTGAAGTTGCGTCTATCGGCGATGGTGGTCGTGTCCGGCGTAGTCGGGTACTGGCTCGCTTCGGCGGAGATCGCCCTCGGCTCGCTTCTCGCGTTTACCTTCGGCACGTTTCTCGTCGTTGCCGGTGCGAACGCGTTCAATCAGGTGCTGGAGCGCGGACCGGACGCGAGAATGGACCGCACGAGGAATCGACCCGTGCCCACCGGCCGTATCCCGGTCGGCGAAGCCACGGCGGCGGCCGGCGCCATGTCGGTCGTGGGCGTCGTCGCCCTGCTCCTGACCGGCGGGTGGCTGACGGCTCTTCTCGCTCTTCTGGCTCTGGGCACCTACGTTCTCCTGTACACGCCGATGAAACCTCGTACCGCCTGGGCCACCGTTCCTGGTGCCGTGGCCGGAGCGATGCCCACGCTCATGGGGTTCAGCGCGGCGTCAGGTGAGCTCGGCACGCTGGCCTTCTGTCTCTTCGGCATCCTTTTCATGTGGCAGTTCCCCCATACCTGGGCCATTGCCGCGGTCTATCGAGACGACTACGAACGGGTGGGCTATCGGGCTCTCCCCAAGGGATCGGCGGCTCGACTCCTGACCGTTTCGGCCACGCTCGCGCTGGTCACCTTGAGCCTCGTTCCGCCCGCTCTCGACTTGCTCGGGCGCGTCTACCTCGTGGGGGCTCTGGCACTCGGGGCTTTGTTTCTCTCGGCAGCCTTTCGTTTCGGCGACGGAACCGAGCGACGGCTCGCGGGGAGCCTTCTGGCGGTTTCGCTGTTCTATCTGCCGGTGATGCTCGCTCTGGCGGCGTTCAACCAGACGTTTTACTGAGATGGCGGAAACTCTGGCACGACCGAACGCGAGTGGCGGAGGCGGACTGGACGTCCTCGAGCCCGGATTCGGCGGCGACGGACGCCCGGGAGAGCCTTCGCGCCGGCAGGTCGAGACCGCCAAACTCGGTCTGTGGATCGCGCTCGGCTCTGTCACCATGCTGTTTGCCGCCTTTACCAGCGCCTATCTCGTGCGAAGCTCGGGTGACGACTGGGTCCCACTCGTCGTACCTCCCATCCTCTACCCGAACAGCCTGGTGCTCATCGCTTCGAGCGTGAGCATGGAGATTGCCCGCCGCCGCTTCGTGAGCTTCTGGCCGGTCTCGTTTCGCAAATGGCTACTCGTAACCGCCGCGCTCGGCGTGATCTTCCTCGCGGGACAGGTGTTCGCCTGGAAGGCGCTCGCGACTTCAGGCGTCTACCTCACGAGCCATCCGCACAGCTCCTTCTTCTACGTCCTGACCGGGGTTCATGGAGTGCATCTAGTCGCGGGAGTCTTGGTGATCCTCTATGTCCTCGTCCTGGCGACGAGGCGGAGCCTGACGCCGGGTGAGTCGAGCTCGCCCGAGCTCGCCGCGACCTACTGGCATTTCGTCGACGTGCTCTGGCTCTATCTTTTCGTCGTGTTGTTCTACCTGTAGGGAGGAAACCCAATGAGTGATACCGGAGCTTCCGCATCAGTCGCTTCGCCGTGGACGGGTGGGGTCAGCCCCTTCGACGTCAGCTGGCAGAAGCTCATGATGTGGATCTTCATCGTCACCGACGCGTTGCTCTTTGCCGGGCTTCTGGTGTCCTATGGAGTCATCCGCTCCCAGAGCCCGACCTGGCCGGACCAGACCCTTGCCTTCGACATGAACTTCATCACCTTGATGACGTTCACGCTCATAACCAGCAGTGCCACGATGGCCTGCGCCGTCGCCGCGGCCATGGCGGGAAACAAGAAGCACGTGACGCTCTTCTTGTGGCTCACCATCCTGGGCGGATTCTCCTTCCTGGGAATGCAGGCCTACGAATGGAGCCACTTCATTCACGAGGGAGCGCGGCTCACCAGCAATCCCTGGGGTGTGCCTCACTTCAGCGCGAGCTTTTTCATCATCACCGGATTCCACGGTATGCACGTGACGACCGGAGTCACCATTCTTCTCATCGTCGCCATCCGCTCGGCAATGGGAAAGTACTCGGCGCAAGGTGTCGAGAACGCCGGGCTGTATTGGCACTTCGTCGACCTCGTTTGGGTCTTCGTCTTTGCGCTCTTTTACCTCGTCTGAGCGAGGGAGGAACCACGCTATGTCGGAACATGCTTCGAGCTACAAGAGCTACTGGATTCTCTGGGTGGTGCTCCTCGTCGTTACCGTCACGATGATCTTCATCGGAGAGAGCCAGATATCCCAGGTGCCGCAGACGCTGATGCTCCTCGTCGGCTCGGCCATCAAGGCGAGCCTCATCATCTTTTTCTACATGCACCTCCGTTTCGAGAAAGCCGGCCTCATGCTGGTCGTGCTCGTGGGGATCTTCCTGACGAGCATCCTGATGTTCGCAATCCCCGCCTATGACGGCGGTAGTAACATCCTGCCGCATCGGTTGTTCCAATGAAGAAAGTGGCCCTCCTTCTCGTCCTGGGTTGCCTCGTCGTCGTCGATAGCGCGCTCGCGCAATGTGCCATGTGCCGAACCGCGCTCGAGCAGAACGGTGAGCTGGCCGCCGGATTCAACCGCGGCATTCTCTTTCTGTTGAGCATGCCCTATCTCGTCTTCGGCTCGATCGCCGTCGCCTGGTATCGGAGGAGGCGAGGATCGGACGACCCCGCGTCCTGACAGGTTCTCACCGTCTCCCTCGAGTCGTCGGGTGGCTGCTCGCCTACACCGTTGTCGTCATTCTCTGGGGCGCCTTCGTACGCGCCACCGGCTCTGGCGCCGGGTGCGGCAGCCACTGGCCGCTCTGCAATGGTGAGGTCATCCCGCGAGAGCCGCGTCTAGACACCCTCATCGAGCTCGGCCATCGGATCACGAGCGGGCTCCTGGGCCTGTTCGTGCTCGGTGTCGTCGTAGCCGTCTTCCGCGCCTTTCCGCCAAAACACCCTGCACGACAGGCAGTTGGCTGGTCTTTGTTCTTCGTCGTCACCGAGGCGCTCATCGGAGCCGGGCTCGTCCGTTTCGAGTGGGTGGGGGCGAACGACTCCGAAGCCCGCGTCTATATGATGGCCCTTCACCTGACGAACACATTCTTGCTGCTCGCCGCGATCACGATGACCGTCTGGTGGATCGGTGGAAATCGCGCCCTGCCCCAGAGCTCTTCGAGGATTGCGCTCTTGAGCGCGACGCTCGTCGCCGTGCTGGTCGTCGGCGCGAGCGGTGCAGTGACCGCGCTCGGAGACACGCTGCTGCTCCAGGCGGGAGTCTCTCCCGACGAATCACCGGTGCTCACGAGCCTGATCAGAGCTCGCTCCTATCATCCCACCCTAGCCATCGCCGGCTTCTTCGTCGTTGTGGTCGCCGTCTGGCTGGTTGGGTCGAACCGGTATGGCCGCCTCGCGGTGGGAGTCTTCGCCCTGCAACTCGCCCTGGGCGCGGTCAACGTAAAGCTGATGGCGCCCGTTTGGATGCAGCTCCTCCACCTGGGTGCCTCGAACGTCCTGTGGATACTCCTCGTACTATTCGTTTCCGAAGCCGTGAGCGCGCGAGACGTAGCCTCAGCGGAGGTCGGAGGCTAAATACGTGAAGGGGGCCATCGAAGGTACACCAGACTCAGAAACCCCTCGCGACCTTGCGGCTCCGATCCTTTGTTGCGGTTTTTCTTGAAGTGCGGTACTGAGCAAAAAAGAACGAGCCCTTGCCGGAAGGGCAAGGGCTCGCGAGAACTCTCTTTTGGCCCGATTTACTCTGCGGTGAACGAAAAATTCGCTTCGGCCGTGCCTTTCTCGGTGACGGTGACGTTCATCTCCTTGGTCCCGAACCGCTCGTGCCAGGCCTCGACGACATAGTCTCCCGGGGGGACGTTCGCGAGTGAGAAGCTTCCGTCCTGGCTCGATACCGCATAATAGGGGTGATCGACCACACCGGCATAGCTGTTCATCCACTTGTGCACGTCACACTTGAACGGGATCATGACCTCGACGTTGTCGAATACCTTGTCGGTCTTCAGTCCCTTGACCGGTTGGCCGATGTTGAACTCCTTGTTGTTCTTCGGCATCGCGTGAATGTTGTGGAGCGTCTCGTCGCTGTTCAGGATCTGGAGGGTCTGGCCGACCTGGATCCCGATGACGTGAGGCACGTAAGTGCAACCATGCTGGTCGAGCACCACCGGCTCGCTCGGTGGGGGAAAGTTCCGTCCCTGGAGACCACTCTTGATGTGAACGAAGACATTGGCCAGACCGCCACCCTCCCCTACCACGACGAACTCAGTCTTCACCGGCTCCGAGTGGAGTCGTGCGCAATTGGGGTCGGCAGCCATCTGGATCGTTTCTCCTGCGGGTGGCTCACCTTCGAACGCCACTTTTCCGCTGATCGTTCCCGCGGTGGCCGCGTCGACCGGTGGGGCCTTCGGCGCCGGCGCTGCTGCGGTGGTCGTGCTTTCGGAAGCCCCTCCCCCTCCGCCACAAGCCGCGGCGAGGACCGTCAGTGCTAGAGGGGCAATCAAAAATGACTTCTTCATTCGGTTTCCTCCGATTTGTCGTTTGCCTCGGCTTCGGGACCGGTCCGTGCTCGGTCCAAGCCAGCCTGTTCGGCGCTCAAACTCACTACTCTATACCTCGGCTGGAGTTTAGCGCAAGCCGCGTTGGCGCCGGTCTCTTCGGTGGGGGCTCGTCTGGCAGGAGATGCCGCATGAGACTCGACTCTCTGCGGTAGAAGCCCGCGGTGTGAAACGAGTCCCGCAGTCGAAATCGATGGTAGTCGAGGTGATGGCATAGCTCGTGCGCGAAGGTGCGGAGAAACGTCTTGAATTTTACGACCTGAGCCCGGCGCGCGGTGCGCATCCACAAGGAGATCTTGTAACCGCCCGGGGAGCGCGCTTCGTACAAGCCGTGCAACTCACCCGTGCGCCAGGACGGACGGCGCTCCATCACGCCTACTTCGAGCGCCGGCACTCCCAGGGCTTCGGTGAGTCCATCGCAAAGAGCCTGGGCCCATCGTTCGGTCGCGAGCCGATCCCCGGTCGCCAGGACCGACGCGAGACTGGCACTGCGCTCGCGGTGGATCGCGGGACGATAGAGAGGTACCGACACGATTCGATCGCTCTCATCGTAGATTCTCTTCTGAGTTGGGGTGAGTTTCTCGTAATAGGCGAATCGCAATCAGGTCTCGGGCTCGCATTCGAGCGACCGGCGTCCGGCGAAGCCCGCCTCGAGCTCGTGCCAATGGCCCACCTCTTCCTCTCCGAATTTCCAGCAGAGGTAGACTTCGCGGCCCTCCCAGATCGTGGGGAAATCCACCAGACCCGACTCGATGTCTTTCAGGTGACAGCCCTCGGCGCAGATGTCCTGAACGACGCATTGCAGGCGCGTAAGCAAGGTGAGATAGAAAGGCGGCACGGGAACGCCACCCCGTAGAGCGACCTCCTGGGACTCCGGGTTGTTCGCCCCAAGCAAGCGAAGCTTGTGATGAACCGCTCGAAGCTCGGTCAGCTTCTCGCTCAGAAAGGGTATGAGCTCGTTCGCTTCCTGCACGGTGAAGAAGCGTTCCTGCACGATCCGTAGTGTAGCGAAAATAAAGGCGGTCGACAAACCACGCCCGATCGATCCTCCGAAGAGGCGATCCCTTGTGAGGGTGGATCTCGTGCGGCCCAAGAGCTTCGCGATTCGCGCAGCGCGGGCCGTCTTTCTTCGACACCGGCTACCGGGAGTCGAGAGGGCGTCGTCGCGCGCTGTGCTAGACTACGCGCAGACTCGGCTCATTGATGGGCTGCGTGACCGTTGAAGGGCTGGAGGCAGTTTCGTCGGCAACCATCCGGTTCAGGCCACGCGGAGACGATGCATGACGCCAGGTACACGACATTCGAGATTGACCGGGGTTCTCGCCTCATCGGCACTCTTGTGGTGCGCCACGGCTTCCGCACAGCAGCGGACCCAGCAGGAGGAGGGGCGGTTCCAATTCCGGGCCACCGTCGAGGCGGTCAACCTCAACGTCGTGGTGACGGACAAGAAGGGGCGTTTCATTCCTGGCCTCGAGGCGGGCGATTTCGAGGTGCTCGAGGACGGGACTCTCCAGCACATCGAGTTCTTCACCGCCGAGGTCACGCCGGTGACTCTCCTGCTACTTCTCGATGCCTCGACGAGTATTCGGCCGAGCGTGGACGGAGTGAAGGAAGCCGCCGCCAACTTCGTCGGCAAGCTCTGGGATGGAGACCGGGCGATCATCGCGGATTTCAACGAACGAATTCGATTCAGCACACATTTCTCCGGTGATGTCGACAGGCTCGTGGCGACGATTCAATCGCTCTACCCCTCGGGCTGGACCGCGCTCTACGACTCGATCCTCTTGTCGATAGACAAGGTCTCCCAAGCGTCGGGCCGGAAGGCCCTTTTGGTGTTTACCGATGGAGACGACTCACGCTCCGTGGGACAGGGCAGCGTGTCGTCTTCCCAGGATGCCATCGAGGGAGCGAAGTTCTCGGAAGTCACGATCTATTCGGTCGGGTTCGAGGGGCGGCGAACGTCGGGCTCCCAGGGGGTGAACAAGGGGTTTCTCAAGAAGCTCGCCGAGGAAACCGGTGGTGCGTCCTTCTTCCCCAACAGTATTGGAGAGCTCAATCAGGATTTCGATCAGATTCAGAACGAGCTGCATAGCCAATACCGTATGGCCTACGTCCCGACCAGGGAGCAGCGCGACGGGGCATGGCGAACGATCGAGTTGCGTGTCAAGGGCCGCGATGACCTCGTCGTTCGCACCCGACGTGGCTACTACGCGGTCCCGATCAATCCGAGCATGTAAGAGATGCCGCTCGGCAGGCTGGGCTGTACTTTTTCATCAGCCTGCTGACTAGCGAAAAGGAGCTGCCAGGTAGCGGTCCGCGAGCCGGTTGGTCACCTCGTCCGTGTCGAGAGAACGGGCGCGCCGGTAGTCCCATTCGGCCGCACGTCTGGCACCGAGTGCGTCGGAAACCATGCCTCGCCGAAGGAACAGAGGGGCCTTGATCCAGGCGGGAACGTCGGGTGTCTGAAATGCGAGGTCGAGCTGTCTTGACGCCTCCTCGTAGTTTTTGGCGAAAAGGAGGCTCTCGGCAAGCTTGAGCCGAACGAATGCCGGCTCGACGAGCTCCATGTTGGTCTCTCGGGCCAAGGTCGCCTCGAAGGCGGCGCGGGCGGCGGAGTAATCCTTGCGGAGCATGTGAACGCTGCCGCGTTCCAGGACGAGAAAAGGATTACGGGGAAAGCTCTTTTCCAACTCTCGCAATAACGCAAGGGATTTGCCGAACCTCATCTCCTTCTGCTCGATCACCGAGAGCGAGAGCTGAGCCGCCCACCGCGTCCTCTTCCCGTCTCGTCGAGCCCGTTCGACGAGCTCGAGGCCTTTCTCCTTGGAGCCGCGAAGCCCAAACAGGAAGCCGACGACCTTCAGTCCGCGCGGCAGGGTGGCAATCGTATACTCGAACACTCCCGGCAGGAGGCAAGCATCAGCGTTGTTCGGCTCGAGCTCGAGAAGTCGATCGTGAAAGTCTCTGGCGCGCTTGCCGGTCTTGAACGCCCGATAGTAGCTGTGCTCGATCGCGGCCTCGTAGGCGCTCGCGATTCCTTCGACCGCACCGCGAAAGAACAATGCCTCGGCATCGTCCGGGTCCTTGGCGAGCAGGCGATCCGCGCGCGCCACCGACTCGGACACGAGCCCGTTGAATCTAAGATCGAGCTCCTCGCCGGGCGCTTCACGAAGGGTCTTGGACCAATACTGCCCCGAGCGGAACGTGGCTCCTCCCATTCCTCCCCGGCGGGCGAGCTCTTCGAGCCACAGGGCCGTCGCTTCGTAGTAGGGTCCCGCGGGTGAGTCCGGAGCGAGCCGCGAAAGCTCGGCGAATGTCTTGCGGGCCGAGGCGAGGTCCATGTTGTAGAGGTGCTCGCGACCGCTCTCTTCGAGCTCCGGGGGAGATAGTGCGAGCACCAGCGCGAGAATCACCATGGCACGCTCGAATGTAGCAGAAAAATCCGCATGTTAGAATCGCCCCGTGGCGGAGCACCGAGTCGTTTCCACGCGTCAAATCTATCGCGGCCGCCTGTTGGACGTCGGCGTCGACCGTGTCCTCGAACCGTCGGGACGAGAGGTCGAGCGTGAGATCATTCGTCACCCCGGCGCCGCGGTGATTCTCGCGGTGACGGCGGAGGGCAACGTCCTGTTCGTTCGACAGTATCGACACGCGGTCGCCGAGACCCTGATCGAAGTCCCGGCAGGAACCCTCGACCCGGGCGAGAGCCCCGAGGAGACGGCGCGGCGTGAGCTCGTGGAGGAGACCGGATTCTACCCCGGTCATCTGGAGAAGCTCGCCGAGTTCTACCCCTCGCCCGGCGTGCTCGAGGAAAAGATGCACCTTTATTTTGCGTCAGACCTCGAGCGTCGGACCCCTGTGCCCGACGAGGACGAGAGTCTCGAGATCTTGCAGATTCCTCTCGATGAAGCCCTCGCTCTGAAGGTAGGCGCCGACGTTCGCGATGCGAAGACGATTCTCGCTTTGTTCTTCCTGCGAATGCGAACGTCTTGAAGTCCGTCGCCTCGGGGGCTCTTGGGGGTATCGGTCTCGCCCTCGCCCTTGCCGTGCGCGACACCCTTCGCGTTCCCGTCCTCGGGGACACAACCTGGCTGCTCAGTTCTCTCCCCGGGCCCGGCTGGCTCCTGCTCGCGGCGCTCTTGGGAGGGATGGGGATGTTTCTCGGACGTCTTCGTCTGGAGCGTTTCGTGACTCCCTTCGTCTGGGCTGGGCTCGCGGGTGCCATCTTCGTTCCCGGTGTATTCCGTGCCTTCCCGGTTCTGGCATCCTTGGCGGGTCGATTTCTCGATCTGGTGCTCGTCGTCGTTGGCCTCGTCGCTCTGAGTCGATCGCGCTGGGTCGGCAGTCTTCGGCTTCAGGCGAAGGCGGTGGGCGTCATCGGCTTCGTCCTGTACGTCGTACTCGGGCTCAAGATTTCTCACGAGGTCGGCCTGTCGGGAGACGAGCCACATTATCTGCTCGTTGCCTACAGTGTCATTCACGACGGCGACCTGAAAGTTCAGAACAACTATGCCGCGGAGGACTTTCGAAACTTCTATCGCGGCAAGATGGGGCCGCATCTGGCGGCGAATACGCCTTACTCGGTTCACGGGATCGGCCTCCCCCTTCTGCTGCTTCCCGGCTTTGCCCTGCTCGGGCTTTCGGGCGTTCTGCTGACGGAGGCGTTGCTGTCCGCCTTTCTTCTCTACACCGTGCATCGGCTGGCTCTTCGACTCACCGGAGACAGCACCGCGGCCCTGATCGCTGCGGCCGGTCTGGGCTTCACCGCACC
Organism: Vicinamibacteria bacterium; assembly: GCA_035620555.1. Taxonomy (NCBI): domain Bacteria; kingdom Pseudomonadati; phylum Acidobacteriota; class Vicinamibacteria; species Vicinamibacteria bacterium. The sequence goes on along the minus strand of DASPGQ010000077.1, from coordinate 22,181 downwards.
AGGAGCTTTTCTCGCGGTCTCGGCCTACCCCGAGCTCCCCGCGGCAGTCGTCGTCGCTCTCGTCACACTCCGCGTGACCGAGCTCGAGCCACCGAAACCGTGGACGGTCTGGGGCTTTACCTTTCTCGTGGGCTCCCTTCTTTTCCTGCATGTGAAGTTCCTGCTTCTCGCGCTTACGCTGTGGGGCGCACTCGGGATTCGCTTTCGCCGAACAACGTTGTTTTTGGGAGCGCTTCTTTGCCTCGGGGCACTGGTCGCGTTCTCGTTCGCGATGCACGGCAGCCTCGACCCCGCCGCATCCTACGGTCGTCGGCGTGTTTTCCTGAGTGCCGTCCCGCTCGGCGTCTCCGGACTCTTGCTCGATCAGGAGTTTGGCCTACTGCCGAACTCCCCTTTCTACCTGCTCGGGTTCGCGGCTTTGGCCCCACTGCGGAGGCGTCACGCGTTCATCGCGCGGTTGACCTGTCTCGTGCTCCTTTCGGTCATGCTTCCAGGAGCCGCCCACCCCCTTTGGTCCGGAGGAAACTCACCGCCGGCGCGCTTTCTCTTTCCCGCTCTGCCTCTGCTCGCCGTCTTCGCCGGCGCGCTCGTCTCGTCGGGAGGCGGCCTCGCGCGGTGGGCACCTGCTCTCCTGGCAATCAGCTTGGCGTTGGCGGGCGCGATGGCTCTACTAACTCCGCAGCCCTTGTTTCTCAACGCGCGAGACGGTACGAGCGCGGTCTACGAAGCGCTCTCGAGCTCCTGGGATCTGACGGACTATCTCCCGTCGCTCGTACGGGCGGACACCGCTTCCATCGTTTGGTCGGCAGTTTTCCTGCTTTTCCTCGGGTTCGGTATCGCGGGCTGGAGCGAACGGGTTATCGATCGCGTTCCGCTTCCTGTTCTCGTTCTCGTCCTCGCCGGAATCCAGGACACCGTCTTGCAGTCGAGGCGGTCCACCCTCGCCCCGGTTTGGGCTTCCACGGTGTTTCACGAGCTTGCCCGACGAGAGCACGAGCGGTTCCTCGCCCTGCCGTCTCGTGAAAAGCTCCACGCCGACGACGTCATGGAGCGAGTGGCTCTCCCTCTCGAGGCGATCGGCCGCGACGGTGACCCGGATCACTGGTGGAGTCGCAGCTACGCGCTTCCTGCAGGCGCATTCCGGGTCGAGGGCATAGGTCCCGAGGGTGCGACCTTCGCGAACGGCGAGGGGATCTTTTCGGGGGGCTCGGTCAGCTTCCGGACCGACGTGGGCCTAGCACAGTTCCGCCTTCGGGCCCGCACTCTTCTCGCCTCGCCGCGCGTTCGTCTCACCGAGGTCCAACCGAACCGACCGGTCGCGCTTCGAAGCATCGCCCTCGAGGACGGTTCGAGGCTGCACGGACTCGACGACAATTCTTACCTGGATCCGGCCGGCTTCTGGGTACGCAAGGACCGAGAGGCAGCCTTCGTTCTCGAGCCCGCCGGCGATGGCGGTACGTTCGTTGTCCTCAACGGTCCGATGGAGAACTGGGTCACGATCTCGAGCCGCCAGGGTACGATGCGCTTCCGTCTTCCTCCCGCCGGAGAGAAGAGCGTCAAATTGACGAAGGGCGTCTTTTCCGTAGCCACGAGGGCGGGGTTCCGTCCGGCGGATTTCGCGAGCTCGAGTAACGACCAACGGGAGCTCTCCGTGCTTCTCGCGGCACGTCCTGCCTTTGACTTGCGCCGATAACGTTCCGATAATGATTCTATAGAAACTGTTCCTGCACGAGGATAGCTCGATGCCGCCTCGATCGGGGCGGTACGAGTTTCTGTCTTGATTACGGTGTCATCGAACAATCACTTCTTTTCTGGACCTTCGCCGAGGCTCTTCGCCCACCGGGGAGCGAGTGCGATCGCGCCCGAGAACACCATCGAGGCGTTCCGCATCGCGAAAGAGCACGGGGTCTCCTACCTCGAGCTGGACATCCACGTGAGCGCGGACGGACAACTCGTCGTCCTCCACGATCCTTCGGTATCGCGAACCACAGGTCGGCGAGGTCGGGTCGAGAACATGCTCTACGGGGAGATTCGCACGCTCGACGCGGGCTTCACCTTCACTCTCGATCACGGCCGGACGTTCCCTTTCCGCGGTCGCGGCGTTACGATTCCGACGCTCGACACCGTGCTCGAGACCTTCCCCGAGATGCGGCTCACCGTCGAGATCAAACGCACCCGGAACAAAGTGTGCGAGATCCTGAGGGAAAGGCTCCGGCAGCATGGTGCGGAGGAACGCGTCGTCGTCGCGTCACACGAGCACGACACCCTAGCGAGGTTTCGCCAGCTTTCGCCTGGGGTGGCGACCGGCTTCAGCAAGAACGAGGTCCGAGAGTTCCTCGGGCGCTTGCGCGCCGGGGAGCTCGCCGGTTATCGTCCCCCGGGAATGGCATTTCAGGTGCCCGAGTACAAAGGCCTTCGTCGCGTCGTCTCCCGGCGCGTCATCGAAGCAATCCACCGCTTCGGGGTCGAGGTTCACGTCTGGACGGTCAACGAGCCCATTCACATCGCGCGCCTGCTCGACTGGGGCGTCGACGGCATCATGACCGACGACCCGGTCCGAGCCCTTCAGAACGTGGCCGCGCTGTCGGGACTCGGCAATGGTCCCGGAGGCTCGGTGCATGCGACTTGAGGTCGCGGTCTCGATCGGCTTGGCAGCGGGCTCCGCGTGCGAGGTGAATCCGGGGCCGCAGGTCGACGCCCCGGTTCCCGTTTTCGAGCTCGCCGATCTAACCGGCAAGACCCATGCTCTTGGAGATCTCCGTGGCCAGGTCGTCGTACTGAACTTCTGGGCGACCTGGTGTCCCCCTTGTGTCGACGAGATGCCGTCACTCGAGAAACTGCACCGGGCGCTGGGCGCAAGAGGCCTCGCGATCGTGGCCGTGTCGGTAGACGAGCGTTACGATGACATCGCGGAGTTCGTCGATCGTTACGGGCTGAGCTTCCTCGTGCTCCATGACAATGGCAAGAAGGTGTCACGCAGATACCAAACGTTCAAATATCCCGAGACCTACATCATCGATCGGAACGGTCGGTTGAAATCCAAAGTCGTGGGTCCCCGCGACTGGGCCTCCCCCACGGTCATTCGAGACATGGTCGACCTGTTGAGCGACGTTTCCTCCGATTCGGAAGAGGCCCCCACCGAAGGCTGATCGGTGCATATCGGAAGACACATCGTCCAGGAGCTCGTCTATACCTTCGGTGAGCCCGTGGTGGAGCGCTGGGATGTGCCGCTCACTCCGCCCGAGATGGACGAAGTCGAGCGCCACCGTAACCTGGGTCGAGCCCACGACGTGAGCCTCGTGATTCAGGAGGCCGACCGCCTGGCGGTCATCCGCAAGCCCGGCTATCCCGAGGGTGCCTATCGGATCCCGTCGGGGGGAATCCATCCGGAGGAGTCCTTCGTGGACGGCGCCATACGCGAAGCGCTGGAGGAGACCGGTCTTACCGTCCAGATCGAAGATTACCTGTTGCAAATCCATGCGAACTTCACCTGTGACGAGCGATCGTCGAAATGGACGACTCACGTGATGCTGGCCCGGCGCGAGGGGGGAGAGTTGGCGCCGAGAGACTCCGGCGAGATCGAATCGGCGCGTTGGGCGAGCTGGCGCGAGCTCATCGATGACGTGAACCCGCGGCTCGTGGGATCCGGGCTCGGAGGTCTGACTTACCGGGCTCGGCTACACCGACGACTGCTGGAGATCGTGGACTCGTCTCGACCGTGAACGCGAATCAGCCTGCTAGATATCGAGATCGCTGTCGACAGCTTCGGACTCCTCCGGGCCGAAAGCGGCTTCTCGCATCGATTCGGGAAGCTCGCTGGGCGCGAAGGCCTGGACGAGACCTTCTTCCACTTCCTGAATCGCGATGGCGGCGGGTTTCCGTGACCGCGTCGCCACCATGGGGGCGGCACCCTGCATGAGCTGGCGAGCGCGCTGGGCGGCGACGTTGACCCGCAAAAAACTACCGGCTTGTGTCAAATCCAAAGTGACTCCTTGTTCGCGCCGAGATAGGCCCAAACGCCCGCCTCGAGCATCCTTCCTTCGAAACTCCCCATTCTAGCACCCGCGGTTGTGAGTTTCGAGTTCGACTAGAGCTGTGTTAGAGTGCTTCGTTTGCGATCAACATCAGCGGAGGTTCCATTGCACGCAGAAGTCGGTCAGAGAATTCGTGAGCTTCGACTGAAGAAAGGGATGCTTCAAGAAGAGCTCGCTCGCAAAGCCGGCCTGTCGCCGTCGGCGCTGTCGAACTTCGAGCAAGGCCGAAGGCGTACATCGCTCGACTGGCTCAGGAAGATCAGCAAAGCACTCGGCGTCAGCGTCTCCGATCTCATTCCCGAGAGTCGGACGAAGAAGCCCTTGGCGGAGAACAAAGAGGAAGAGAAGCTGCTGAGCCACTGGCGAAAGATCGGAAATCCCGATCTACAAGACCAACTGCTGGAGGTCATCGAGACGTCGGCGACGGGCTCCGCGGCACGCCGGTAGTTTGAATCGGCTCGTTGCCGCGGCGCGCGTGGTCGCTCGTTGGTGTGACCGGCGACCTGCGGTATGCCCGTGAAAGCGGCGAAGTGACAGGACGCCCAGAGGTCCTCCGGTTCCCTCGCCGGGTCCCTCACCCGCGAGTCAAGAACCCCTTGGTGAACAAGGATATGAGCTCGGTGGCCAGTTGCTCTTCGGAAAGCGGTCCGTCCACTTTGTACCACTGGTACACCCAGTTCAGCGCCCCGAGGAGGAAAAAAGTCGCCGCAGTAGGATCGACATCGGCGCGCGCGTCGCCGCTAGCCTGGAGCTGTTTCAAGAGATGCCGCACATAATTGATGTAATCCTTCTTTCGCTGAAGGATCTTCTCCCGGTAGACCCCGGTGAGAGCGGTTCGCTCGTGGAGGATAATGGTCACCTCCCGCGGTCGATTCAACACCATGTGCACGTGCAGGCGTATCAGTTGTTGGAGATGCTGCCGGGGTTCGGCGACGACTTCGAGAGGTTGAATGACGGTCTCATCCAGCAAATCGAGGCCATAGTCGGTGATGAGGTAAAGAAGGTGCTCCTTGCTCTCCACGAAATAGTAGAGGCCCGCCTTCGTGATCCCGACTTCGTCGGCGATGTCGCTCATGGATGTGGAGTCGTAGCCCTTGACGCAGAAGAGGTGGGCCGCCTTCTCCAGTATTTGCGCCCGGCGCTGGTTCAATCGGGGCGAGCCGCTGGTCTTGGAGCTCTGAAGCGAACCCTTCTCCGTCACCCGCGGGATTGTGTCAGCTCGTCAGACGCCAGGCAAGTCCGGCAACGGCCTTCCGCCTGCCTCCGACACCCTGATATCTTCGTGCCTGACGAGGGTCCGCCCAGATGCCGATTTCGGCGGTTCGAGGCCGAGGTAGCATGAGTCATCGAACGCGAATTCGGGCGGAGGTGAGACGATGAGAATAGAGCGAATCCTGCTGCCGACCGATTTTTCGGAAACGGCCGAACATGCGGCGAAGCTGGCCGCTCGGCTCGCGGTCCAGCACGGAGCCCGGATCGACGTGTTTCACGCGGTCACTCTCGATGCCGACGATCCGATGATGCTGGAAAAGGCGATGGACGAGTATCTGCGTGACGTAGGCGAGGACGTCCTGGACGAGCTTGCTAAACGGTCGGAAAGCCTGCGCCGCCGGGGCATCCCGGTGCAGCTCTCGACCTCTCGCAGTACATCGGCTTCCGATGCCATTCTGGACAAGGTGGACGAGTTGAGGCCTGACCTCGTGGTCATGGGAACCCAGGGACGCACCGGCCTGGGCAAGCTCGTACTGGGGAGCGTGGCGGAGACGGTCGTCCGTCACGCACCCGGTCACGTGCTCACCGTGGGAAAAGACGCGCGAGTGTCCGACAGCGGGGATGGATTCGGGCGGATTCTGGTGCCCGTCGACTTCTCGCCTCTTTCGCCGCGCTCCATCGAGGTGGCCCGTTCATTGCTCGGGTCCGACGGTGAGCTGGTCCTGCATCACGTGGTCAGCAACCCGGTGCTTCCCTCGCTCTACGCGGGAAGCTTCGTGCGCATGTTTCAGGTGGATCCCGAGCTGCCCGAGAGGATACGCGACGAGCTTTCCTCGCTCTACGGTGGTCCCGGAGAGATCATCGTGACCGAGGGACAGGTCGTCGAGGAGCTTCTCGCGACGGTCGAGAGCCGGGCGGTGGAGTTAATCGTCATGGGGACGAAAGGCCTGAGCGGTCTCGAGCACGTCCTCGTCGGCAGCGTCACCGAACGCATCGTCCGTCTCGCGAGAGCGCCGGTACTGAGCGTCAAGTAGCTGCCCGAGCGGGCGGGATGCGAAAGAGCGACCCAGCCTGCCGTGCGGTGGCCAAGCTTCGACCGCGAGCTCGGCTCGACCTCGGCTCAGGAATCGACGAGCAAACGCACCAAGTCGGTCTCGGTGAGGATTCCGAGCAGTTTGCCTTCCCGTACGACGGGGAGGCAGCCGATTTTGTGCTCGAGCATCTTCTTGGCCGCGCTCTTGACGGCTTCTTCGGGCCCGACGGTGACGACCTCGTCGGTCATGACCTCCTTGACGACAACCGTTCCCAGGAACTCCTTGCGCGCCTTCTCGCCGAACCCCATCGCATTCGAGAGACCGGCGTGGAACAAATCACGCTGGGTGACGATTCCGACGAGACGTCCCTTCTCGACTACGGGGAGATGTCGAATGCGCTTCATCTTCATGAGATCGTCGACGACGCTCAACTCGTCGTTGCGCTCGACCGTCGTCACATCCGTGGTCATCAACTCTTCCACTCTCATAAGATCCTCCTCACGGCCCTGACGTCGGCGCTCCTGGTGCTGCTCCCCGCAATCAACGTACGATGAGAACCGGACATGGGGCCGATCGCACCATCTTGTGGCAGACCGAGCCGAGCCAGCCGAGTGCCGCTTCCCCGTGACCGCCCGCGCCCATGACGAGCAGATCGGTATCTCGCACGAGACCGGTCAAGATTGCATAGGGCCGGCCCACCGCGGTTTCGATCTCGACATCGACATCGGTCGCATGGGACATCAATTGCTCGAGCTCCTTTCGTCGCTCTTCCGTGATCCTCTTCGTCAAGCGGGCGAGCTCTTCCGCCCCGAGCTGCTCGACGGTACGATAGTTCAAGACCACGTCGGGCACGGGAAGAACGTGAGCGGCCACCAGGCTGACCGCGAAGTGACGGGCGAGAAACAGCCCGTGACGCACCACCTCGCTCGATTCGGCTCCCAGGTCCACAGCCGTCACCACTCTCGTGGGCCGTTTCGACGGCTCGAGCGCCGAAGCTTGGGAGATCGTCATGAGGGGTACACGGACCCGGTGCAGTACCTTTTCGGTGACCGAGCCCAGCAGCAGCCGCTGGAACCCGCCGAAACCATGAGTCCCCATGATTAACAAATCCACCGGGGCTTCTCGGGTGGCGTTCACCACCTCCTGATCGGGCACACCTTCCCTGATTTCGATTTTCACCCGCGACAGATTCAGTACGCGCTGCCACTCATGAAGCATCCCGTCGGCTCGCTGGCGGAGCTCGTGGGAAACGTCGGGAATGTTGACGAGGTTCCCCACCGACGTCATCCGCGAGTCGATGACGTGCAAGAGCGTCACGCTCGCTTGGAGCTCCTTCGAAAAGCTCAGCGTCCACTCCAGGGCGCGGCGAGAGATGTCGGAGAAATCGACGGGGCAGAGTAGCCGACGATATTTCGACGAAGAAGTGGAATCAGTCTCGGTCATGAGCGAGCTCCCAGGTAACGAATCGGGGTGCCGAACCGAGGACATTCGTGGGAAAACCCCGAATGGGCGACCATCGACGAAGAGCCAGCGTTCCCTCGCAAAGCCGACATCGTCTGATCACCGGAGGCGAGCTGGACGCTCAGCTCGAAGACTCCTCGAAAATCTCGCGCTCCAGCGCTTCACGACGGCCGTCTCCGAGCGCCATGGCGGCCGCGAGCTTGTCGAGCCACGCTCGTTCGAGCTGCGAGATCTCACCGTCGGCGAGCACGACCAATGCGGCGAATCGGTAGACGAGCTCGCGGTCCTCGGCCGTTTCGACCATGTCCGAAAGCTCGCCCGGACCTGGCGGAATCACCATGTCCTTCTGGATGCGTCGCACCTGTTCGGCGGAGAGGCCCGATTCGTCCAGGCGGCTCTCGATGACTCGACGTTCGTCGGCGTGAATCTCTCCGTCCGCAAGGGCCGAAGCAGCCATCACGCGGACGATGGCAAAGAGCAGATCCGTGGAGAGGGCCTGGTCCGCCGTCACCGGGTCCGAGTCAGACGTCTGAGGAACGGGTAGGGGCGGAACCGGCGGAAGGGGTAGAGGGGGCGGAGGAACGTTCGATGGCGTGGCGGGTTCGCGCATCTTCTCGGCGGCGAGAGCACCGGCGACCAGGGCGCCGCCGAGCAGGAGGATGTTCTTGCCGCCGACGGCCCGTACGAACGGTCGCGCGTTGAACCCGGTTGATTTCCCGATGAGGTCCGACACCATCCGGTCGAGAAACGCCATGACTGCCTATTGTAGTACCGACGAGCTCAAGAGGCCACGTCTTGCGAGCCGGGGGCTCCTTTTTCCCCGCCGCTTCGCTTCCCGTCGGACGAATAGGGAGGTCGGTCCCGGCTTCCACGCAGCCGGCTGACCCAAGACAAGAGCCTCTCCGCACCCAGAGGGGCAGCGACCACGAAAAAGAAGAATGCGGGCATTACGAACCGAGGCATGGTTCCCGAAGGAAAATTCTGGACGTAGGCGAAGGGAACGAGGTGGCCGAGGTAGGCGACGGGTAGAAGAGGCCGGCTTCGAAATGCCATCGCCAGCCCGAGAACACCGCAAACCACGGTGATGGCTCCAATCAGTGGGAATTGGCGCAAACCGATCGAGAACGTGCGAAGGGGAAGGAAAGTCAATCCCGCTACCGTTCCCTTCGCAATCTCGGGGATGCGCCCGAAGCCGGTGAAGTAGCGCAGCCACGAAACCGGGCCCTGCCCCCGGTCGAGCCCTTCCGCTCGCAGCCAGAACTCCGTGTGAAAGCTGATGCTGTAAAAAGGGTCCCCATGAGCGAGCGTATTGGATAGAAGAAACGGTCCGACGAGGACGACGAGGCTACCGGCGACGACCCCCGCGTAGAACTTGCGCTCGTTCCGCCCAAGCTGGAGAAGGCGCAGGGCGACGACGGGGATGACGACCGACAAGGCGCTGATCCGAATGAGGCAGAGAAGGCTGGCGAGGACACCCGTCCCCACCGACGCGAGCGCACGGCTCTGAAGCGAAAGACACGACCAGCCGACGAATGCCACGAGGAAGAAACCATATGCGCTCATCCGATAGCCGGTTGCCGATTCGAGAACGAGCCACTCGTGGATCGCCACCGGCACCAGAAGCGCGGCGGTCCAATGGACTCCGAACAGCTTGGATGAGATCACGGCGAGAAGCAATAGTGTCGCAATCGAAAAAACCAGGCTTTCGATCAGGATTCCCACCTCTGCTCCCGATAGAGCGACGAAGGCTTTGACGAGCGCGACGTAGAACGGCTCACGAAACGAAGGGCGGTAGAAACGCGAGAGCGTCATCGTCTCGGCGCCGTCGAGATAACTCCTCACATCGGCACGATAAGGATCGGCAGGTGCGTTCTCCGGATTGAAGACCGCGTAGGGAGGCATGAGCGGAAGCAGCCTCTCGTGGAGTACCGCCGCGCGAGTGTCCGAACGGGCAAGTCCCGAACGGGCGAGGAAGGACTCGAATCGGATGACGCTTCCATAGGCGACGACGAGCGCGATCGTCGCGACGGGCAAGGCACGGCTCCTCGCGAAACGCACCACGTGCCCGAAGGAGATGGCGAGCGCGCCCGACCAGGCGAGAAGCGCGGCGAGGGCCAGATGTGAGGCGGTCGGATCGCGAGGCGGCACGCCCCGGCCGCGGACGAAGTACTCGATGGGAAGAAGCTCGAAGAATCCGGGACGGTCCCACGATAGCCGGAGCGCTGCCGGTCCTCCCTTCTGGCGATAACGGAGCGAGAAGGGCACTTCGCCTCGTGACAGCTGGATCGTTTCGCTACGGGCTCCCCGAGCCTGGACGTGCCGAGAGCCGACCATCAGCTCGCAGAAATCATCGCAGTAGAGCTCGAATCGGTGCTCGCCGGTCTTCGGAATCTGAAGCCATCCCCCGGTTTCGAACACGATGTTCCGTCTCTGCCCGGCGAGACGTCTCAGCTCCCGCCTTTCACCGAGCTGAAGGGACGACGACCTCACCTCGCGACCATCGTCGAACCGGATCACGAGCTCGAGCGCGGGATTCAGTGCCGCGCTCCTGACAAGAAGGAGCATCGCCAGCGAAGCAGCGAGGGAGAAACAGACGAGGATGGAGCGCCGCTCCGCTCCGGGAAGGGCGTTTCGGCGCGGCGCGAGCAGGGTAGCGAAGGCGACGGCCGCCACCACCCACCAGGGCGAAATGGGGGGCACGTACACCGAGCCCAGGCGAACGTTTTGCGTGCCGAGGATTGCCCAGGCGGCGACGAATGCCGGCAGAAGCCTTACGACGAGACGATCGGCGCTCACCGGCGAACGATATGCTCCACGATCTTTCTTCCGTGGAAACGCCCGTTCTCGATAAAGATCTGGTTCGTCTGCTTGCCGGCGACGATGCCTCCTGCCAGATAGACTCCCGGGACGTTCGTCTCACAAGTCTCGGGGTCGACGCGCGGTTTGCCCGATCGGTCGTCGACTTCGATGCCGATGGCCTTCAGAAAGCGGTAGTCGGGATGATAACCCGTGAGCGCCAGGACGGCGTCGTTCGCCATCTCGAAGACCTTACCGTTCCGCCGCAGACGGAGCTTCTCGGGGAGGATCTCGACGACCTCGGTCTCGAGATGGGCGCTTATCTCCCCGCGGTCGATCCGATTCTGGATGTCGGGCCGTACCCAGTACTTGATATGACTCGAAAGCTCGGCGCCTCGATGGATCAGCGTGACCGAAACACCCGAGCGGTAGAGGTCGAGTGCCGTCTCGGCTGCCGAGTTCGCTCCGCCAATGACCGCTACGTCGAGCCCGAAATACGGATGGGCTTCGGTGTAGTAGTGGGACACCTTCGGGAGGTTCTCTCCCGGAATCTCGAGGTTATTGGGATTGTCGTAGTATCCCATGGCCAGGACGAGCTTTCGCGCCGAAACGCACTCGGGACGCCCCACCTGCCCACGTTGATACGAGGTCTCGAGCTCGAAATGTCCGTTCACCGGCCGGACGGCTTCCACTTTCTCGTAGAGCCTCAGGCGCAACCGATAATGTTCCACCACGCGCCGGTAGTACTTGAGCGCTTCGAGTCGCGTCGGTTTCTCCCGGGCGGTCACGAGAGGCAAGTCCCCAATCTCGAGAAGATCGGGCGTCGTGAAGAAGACCATATTGATGGGGAAGCGGCGGATCGCATCGACCAGGGCTCCTTTCTCCAGGATGACGTAGGAAAGCCCGTTCTTCGTGCAGTCGATGGCGACGGCGAGCCCGCTCGGCCCCCCGCCGACGATGGCGACGTCGATCACTCGATCGTCTCGACCCGGACTCGGAGGAGATCGAACCGCTCCACCGGGCTTGCTCCCTCGGTGGGCAGGGACTCGATCGCGCGGACGACGTCCATACCTTCGGTCACCCGGCCGAAGGCGGTGTAGGCGTGGTCGAGGTTTTCAGCCACTCCGGTGACGATGAAGAAGGATGCCTGCGCGCTCGCCGGATCATCGCCCCGAGCCATCGAGAGGATTCCGGGAACATGAGGCGTGTCGTTGAACTCGGGATCGAGGAAGGTCACGTAGTTCAGGATGCGCTCGGACGGAGGCTCCCTGCGGGTCTCGAGAAAACCCGTTTGAATCACGAAACCCGGCTCGATGCGGTGAAACGCGACCCCGTCGTAGGCGCCGATCTGGGCGAGACGGAGGAAGTTCCTGACGTGATTGGGCGCTTTCTGAGGAAACAGCTCGACGGTGATTTCCCCCTTCTCGGTCTCGAGAACGGCGCGATAACGGGCCAACTGCTCGACGCTCTCGGTGGAGAACGGTGGGATCTCGGGAGGAGGCTTGTCGCGCAGCGTGACTTTCAGGATCTCGATGCGCTCGACGGCGAGCCCGCTTTCGTCGGTGGGCGTTTCGGAGATTCGTTGAGCCACCAGAATGCCTTCGACGACCCGCGCGAACACCGTGAACTGGCCGTCGAGAGTGGGCTGGTCGGTCACGACGATGAAGAACTGGGAGCCGGCGCTGTCGGGCTTTCCCGGAATCTGCACGGCGGAGACGGCTCCCCGGGTGTGTTTCTCGTCGCTCAGCTCCCGCGCCAGCACGCCGAGCCCCCCGGTTCCATACTTGTCTCGGGCGCTCGGGTCCTTGGTTTCTGGGTCTCCGCCTTGAATGATGCCGTACTTGATGACTCGGTGGAACGTGGTGCCATCGTAGACACCCTCGGACGCCAGCCTGGTGAAATGAGCGACGTGGTCCGGGGCTTTTTCCGGCAGCAGATCGATCACGATCTCGCCCAAGCTCGTTTCCAGGATCGCTTGCTTGGCCGGGCTCGCCGTTCCCTGGATGGCGAGAACCGCGAATACGACGAGAAAAGTCATGGCCTCCTGCGAGTCGGTATTATATAAGATGGTACGGCCACGCCCTCGAAAGGAGAGCTGTTGAGCGAGTTCGAAGCGACTGCCGTACCCCGAATCGAATTCGAGACCTACCGGCTGGCGAACGGCCTGAGAGTGATTCTCCATCAGGACCGCAAGCTCCCCGTGGTTCACGTGAACCTCTGGTATCACGTAGGCTCGAAGAACGAGGAGCCGGGCAAGACCGGCTTCGCCCATCTGTTCGAGCACATGATGTTCGAGGGGTCCCGGAACATCAAAGGCTCCTACATCTCGCTGATGGAGCGGGCCGGGGCCAACATTTCTCAAGGAGGCATCAACGGCACGACGAACTTCGATCGGACGAACTACTTCGAGACGGTGCCCGCCGGTTCGCTGGAGCACGTCCTGTGGGCGGAGTCCGACCGAATGGGATACCTCTTGGATGCCGTCAATCAGGAGAACTTCGACAACCAGCGTGACGTGGTCAAGAACGAGCGGCGTCAGAGCATGGACAACGTTCCCTATGGGACCGCGGTCGAAGGCATATTCCGTAACTTGTTCCCCCAGGGGCACCCCTACTCGTGGCACATCATTGGCAGCATGGAAGACCTGGAGAATGCCACGCTCGACGACGTCCACGATTTCTTCCGCAGGTACTACGTCCCGAACAATTGTGTGCTGACCATCGCGGGCGAGTTCGAGATCGACGAGGCCGAGAGACTCGTCGATCGTTACTTTTCGCCGTTGAGGCCCGGGCAACCCTTGGGGAAGGCCATCCGACACGAAGTTCAGCTCCCGACTCACCGGCGCATCGTCGTGCACGATCGGGTTCCCCAGGAGCGCCTATACCTGAGCTGGCCCGCCGTCGCCTATTTCGAGCGGGACGACGCTGCGCTCGACCTCACATCGACCCTGCTCGCCGACGGCAAGAACTCCCGCCTGTACAAGCGCCTGGTCTATGACGAGCAGGTGGCATCCGAAGTGAGCGCTTTCAACTACAGCCTCGAGATCGCCGGTCTCGTGGGCATCGTCGCCACCGCTCGCCCCGGGGCTAATCTCGACACCATCGAAGGAATGCTCGGCGAAGAGATTCGCCGACTGGCGAAAGAGGGACCCACCGAAGACGAGCTGGCGCGCGTCAAGGCGGGACAGGAGTTCGACTTTCTCTCGGGGCTCGAGCGTATCGGAGGCTTCGGCGGAAAGGCCGACCGCCTGGCGATGTATCAGACGTTTCTCGGGACGCCGGATCGTTTCCAGGAGGACTACGACCGCTACCAGCGTCTCAAGGCGAGAGACATCCGGCGCGCGGCCAAGTACTACCTGTTGAAGCCATCGCTCGTGATCGCCTACGTGCCGGAAACGGCCCGTCACGAGGCCCGCACCCAACCCGATCGCGCCGCCGCGCCACCGCTCAGATCGAGCCCGCCCTTTCGCGTGCCGCCGGTCAGAACGCAGATCCTGCAAAACGGCCTGACCCTTCACGTGATTGAAAGACACGAGATCCCCAAAGTCTCTCTGGTCCTCCTCATCAAGGCGGGGGCGACGGCAGAGCCTTACGAAAGGAGCGGCCTAGCGTCCTTCACCGCGGAGATGCTCGAGGAGGGGACGGCGACCCGAACCTCGCTCGAGATCGAGGCCGATCTCGATCGGATGGGAAGCCAGCTCTCGGCGGCCGGAAGCCGTGAATGGAGCGCGGTATCGCTCGACGCCCTGAAGCGTCACTTGCCCGCTTCCCTGGATCTCATGGCCGACGTCGTGCTGCATCCGAGCTTTCCTGGTGAAGAGCTCGAGCGACTCAGGAAGCAGAGGCTCGACGGGATTCTTCAGGAGCGCGCGAGTCCGGGTGCCATCGCGGGAAAGGCGGTTCGGAAGTCCCTGTTCGGGAGCCGACACCCCTACGGTTGGCCCATCTCGGGAAACGAGCCGTCGGTTCGCGAGCTGACGCGAACCGAGCTCGAGCAGTTCTACTTTCGTCACTATGCGCCGACCGCAAGCGACCTGATCGTCGTGGGCGATATCGAGGCCGCCGAGGCCGTAGGTCTGGTGGAACGATCTCTTGGAAGCTGGAGCGTGGAGCCCTTCGGAACCGTCGAGATACCGCCACTCCGACCGCCGGAGCGGACGACCTACTTCATCGACCGCCCGGGCGCGGCGCAATCGGAGATCCGACTCGCCATGCTCGGACCTCCGAGAGACACGAAAGACATCTACGTGCTCGAGGTTTTGAACACGGTGCTCGGGGGTTATTTCTCCGGTCGACTCAACTCGAATCTCAGGGAAGACAAGGGATATACCTACGGAGCCTTTTCCTCGGTTCGCTACGCGCGCCTGAACAGCCTGATGCTGGGATCGGCGTCGGTCGAAATCTCGGTGACGCGCGAGGCGACGAAGGAGCTACTCGCAGAGTTCGACGCCCTCGCCACCTGGCGGCGTCCTCCGACGCGCGAAGAGATCGATCTCGCGGTCGAGAACCTCGTTCGCGGCTTCGCCCAACGTTTCGAGACGATCTCCCACGTCGCCAGCGAGATAGCGGAGTTGGTCGGGTTCGAGCGCACGCAGGATGAGCTGCAGGAATACGCGGATCGAATCGCCGCGGTCACCATCGAGGATCTCGAGCGTGCGGCAGCGACGTATCTCGACACCGAGCGGGCCATTCTGGTCGTCGTGGGTGACCGCGAGAGAGGCGCCGAGGCCGTGGCCGAGCTCGAGTTCGGTGCGATGAGGAACCTGGACGTCGATGGCGAGCCTCTCGAGAAGGACTGAGTAACGAGCAGGGTGATGTAAAACTCAGCCCACCCTGCGCGAGCGGAGCGAGCCCGGCGCGCTCGCCGCGCCGTAAGCAGCCCGAGCCGTGGCGGCACGATCGATTACGGGTCCCGCCACGGCATTGAGCACCAAAAAGAGAGATACCGGTTGACAGCCGCCCGGCTTCACCGTTAATCTCGAACCATCCCCCCCGCCTGAGAATCGGTATGGCCGACAACGAGGTCGATCTCGCCTGCGCCCCTGTGGCGATCTCCGAGGAGAAGTGGGATACTCACGATCTCACCGACGAGCTTCTGACGTTCCTTCGTGAGGCGGGCACGCCCGAAGAGCTGCGCTTTCGCGACGCGCGACTCCTTTTCGAGTTTCGCGAGATCCTCCGGACCGTTCCTCCCGACACGCTCAGCGAGGAACAGCGCTTCTTCGTCAAGCAGACGATGACCATCATGCGCGAGCACCTGACGAAGCTCAGGGCGCAGGCCGAATGGGCGGTTGCGATGCTCGCCCGCGAGGGCATCCGCTTCGACCGCGATAACAATCGATTCGAGCGATTGGAGGGATTTGGACGTATGCGGCGACATCGATTCGCCGACGACGTCATCGAGGCGTACCATCGTATCGACGCACAGGGCAACACCCGGGCCGCTCGCGTCAGGATTTCCGAGGCCCTGCGGAACTCGTACCCCGACGAGCTCCTCTCCCCGCGCGCCTATTTCCCGATCTGGCAATGTATCGAGGAGCACCTCGCCCGCGGAATCTAGGAGAGACCATTCAGGTCAACTCCGTCCCTACCCGTAACTCACGATAGGGAAGTAGAGGACGTTCAGGGCCACGGTAAAGACGACGTCGAAGATCCTTCCAAACACGACCCAGGCAATCAGGATCCCCATCATGCCGAAACCCTGTTGGTGGGAAAGAGACATGAAGTTGCGGGCGCCCGATTCGCTCATGAAGATAGTGATGCCCGCGTTTCCATCCAGGGGCGGAACCGGAAGAAGATTGAAGGTGCCCAGGAGCAGGTTGAGAAGAAACAGAACGCTGGCGAAGACGGCGATGAGGGAGCCGACCCCCGAAGGGTCCACCGCCTCGGTGATGCGCGTGTAGTGCACGCTTGCCGGAGGCTGGAACCATTCGATCGCAAGCCCGATGCGGATGATGAGAGCCCCGATGAGCATGAGCAAGAAGTTCGCTGCGGGACCCGCGAGGGCCATTCTTGCCGCTCGGTGAGGGTAACGGTAGGCCCACTCCGGATTGTAGGGTGCGCTCGCCCAACCGATCATCCATCCCCCGAGGAGATAGGAAACGAGCGGCACCACCACCATCCCGAAGGGCTCGCGCTGCACGTGGGGTGTGGGGTTGAGCGTTACTTGATTCGCCGCGGTCGTGTCCCCGCCCATTCGAGCCACGAGCGCGTGTGCCGCCTCGTGGCAGGTCGTCGAGAACAAGAACACCACGAACCACACGAGACCGAGCGTCAAGGTGTCGATGGTCACTTCGGGCATTTATCTCGACCGTTCGACGGTCTCGAGCCCCTGGGAGGCGAGACGCTGGTTGACGACCTCGAGCGACGTCGTCAGGTGCTCTTCGAGTCGGGACAGATGTTCGTCGAGCTCCCGCGAGAGCTCCTCGAACACCTTGTAGGCCCCGTCGGTGGGCTTGGCGTCTCCCGTCTCGACGCTTCGTCTCAGTGAGGCGAGGCGATTGTTGAGACGGATGGGGAAATTGAGAGGGTCCTGGTTGCTCTGGTTCTTGACCTGATAGAGCGCCTGCTCGATCTCGCTCAGACCTTCGATGAGCTCGCGTCCATCGCGTTGGAGCTCTGCGTTCGACGTGGCCTCGAGCCGTTGTTCGATTCGATCGCGCAGGTCGCGTATCTCGATGACGGCTTCGTTGGCCGCGCTCGTCTTGTCGCGAATCCGTGCCGCCAGCTGAAACTGCTCCTCGAGATCCGCTTGGGTAACCCCTTTCAGCCTGGGGTCCACGACGACTTCGAAATCGACCGTTTCCGTCACACCGTTGGCGGTGATTTCTGCCTGATAACGTCCGGGGACCGCCTTGGGGCCGCGCTCGGGCTGGCCGCTCCAGATGATCATGCCCTCGAAGACCGTTGCGCCCTTGTGACGCAGGTTCCAATCGAAGCGATTCATTCCGGCCGCCGTCGTTGGTGTGGTGGAAGGGGGAATGCGAAAGGAGCTCCCTGCGTCGTCTTTCGCCTTGGACTCGGTTCCTTCGAAAGTATCGACCGGTTGGCCGCCGGCGTCGAGGATCGCAACCGTAACTTTTTCTGCGGGCTCTCCCAGAAAATACTGGATCGCGGCGGTCGTGACCCCGCGGATCGTCGGCTGGTCCGGCTCGAAAACCGTGAGCGGTCGGTTGTAAACCGCCGAGGTGAGGTCCCTTAGGGGCTCGATGTCGTCGAGAATCCAGAACCCGCGGCCATGGGTTCCGAGGACGACGTCCGCGTCTTTCACCACGAGGTCGCGGATCGGGGTGTCGGGAAGGTTGAGCTGGAGCGACTGCCAGTGGTCGCCGCCGTCGAACGACAGGTAGGCGCCGTGCTCCGTCCCGAGAAAGAGCAGGTCCTTTCTCACCGGATCCTCGCGCACCGCGCGGGCGAAGTGACCCGGAGCGATGCCATTCGTTATCTTGGCCCATGTTCGGCCGAAGTCCCGAGTGCGAAACACGTAAGGCTCCCGATCATCGACCTGATAGCGATTCGCCGCCACGAAGATCGTCCCGGGAGCATGACGTGACTCGTCGATGATCGAGACCCGGCTGAACTTGGGGAGATCGGCGGGGGTGATGTCGGTCCAATTCCGCCCCCCATCCCGGGTCAGGTGGATCCTGCCGTCATCGGAGCCCGCCCAAATCGTATCGATCTCGTGATGAGAGGGCGCGAGCGCGAAGACGGTTGCGTAGATCTCCGGACCGTTCATGTCCATGGTGACGACGCCCCCGGTCTCCCCAAGCGTTTCGGGATCGGCATAGGTCAAGTCGGGGCTGATGCGCTCCCAGCTCTGCCCATCGTCGGTCGTCCTAAAGACGTGTTGCGAGCAGGTGAAGAGAACGTTCTCGTCCCGGGGAGAGAATACGATGGGGAACGTCCATTGCCATCGCTCGGGAAGAGCGCTCGCGGGCTCGCCGGAGAAAAAACGCGGGTAGACCTGTATGTCACGAATCTGTCCGTTACTTCGATCGTAGCGGGTGAGCAACGCTCCCTGGCTCCCGGCGTAGAAGACATCGAGGTTGGTCGGATGCTGGGTGATGTAGCCGCTCTCCCCGCCTCCGACCGCATAGTACCAGCCGTGGTTCGGACCTCGGGCCTGCATATGGTCCCAATCGTCGCTGGGAACGCAGACGGTCGAGTTGTCCTGCTGAGCTCCGCAGACGTGGTAGGGAACGTCGTGGGTTACGTTCACGTGGTAGAGCTGAGTGGTAACATAGTCCTGCTCGGTCCAGCTCTCGCCGCCGTTGACGGACACGTTTCCACCGCCGTCGTTCGAGTTGCACATGCGAAGCGGGTTGTTGGGATCGATCCAGAGATCGTGATTGTCACCGTGCGGGGGGCGGATGACGGTATCGAAGCTCACCCCGCCGTCGGTGGATTTGTAGAAGCCGGTGTTGAGCGCGTACACCGTCTCGCGATCCTGCGGATCCGCGTAGACGCGCGAGTAGTAGAACGCGCGCTGTCTCAGCTTTCTCTCATCGTTCGTCCGCCGCCAGGTCGCGCCGCCGTCGTCCGAGCGAAACACCCCGCCCTCGTTCGCTTCCACGATCGCCCAGAGGCGTTTCGGATCCGCCGGTGAGACCGCGACGCCGATCTTGCCGATCGGTTCCTCGGGCAGTCCCGGGTTTCCCGTCAGCTCCACCCAGGTGTCGCCGCCGTTCTCCGACTTGTAGAGTCCCGAATCGGCTCCGCCCCCCCACATCTTCCACGCCTTTCGGTACACCTGCCAGAGCGATGCGTAGAGCACCCGCGGGTTGGTACGGTCGATGACGAGATCGGCCGCTCCCGCCTTCGGGCTCTCGTACAGGATCTTCTCCCAGGTGTTGCCGCCGTCGGTCGAGCGGAAAACGCCGCGCTCCTCGTTGTCTCCGTAGGGATGGCCGAGCGCCGCGACGTAGACGATGTCGGGGTTCGTGGGATGCACTCGAATTCGGGCGATGGCTTGTGTTTCTTCGAGGCCCAGGTGGCGCCAGGTCTGGCCGCCGTCGACCGATTTGTAGACACCGTCACCCTGAGTGATGCTTCCTCGTAGCTGCGTTTCGCCGCCGCCAATGTAGATGACGTCCGGGTTCGTCTCGGCGACGGCAACGGCACCGATGGACGAGCTCGAAATCTTGCCGTCGGTCACGGGGAACCACGTGACCCCGCCGTCGGTCGTCTTCCACAGGCCGCCTCCGGTGGCACCAAAATAGTATTCGTGGACCCGTCCCGGGCTGCCGGTGCACGATAGCGAGCGTCCGCCGCGCTCGGGCCCGACGTTGCGCCACTCGAGTCCGACGAAGAGCTCGGTTCGGAAATCCACGTTCTCCGCTCCCGCACCGGCGGCAACGCAGCACCCGATCAACACGATGCACAAGCGAGTCCGAATCCCATTCATGAGAAACTCCTGTGAAGGCGGGCCGATGGGCGAAGGATAAGTCGGAAGCTCGGCAGGATCAAACTGCTCCGGAGGCTCTTCCGGATGAGACGTCGAGACGCTTCGAGCGGATGCGTCCGGACCGCCTCGGGACGCCTCCTGTCAATCACGGATTCTGGATTTCGGGGTTTCGCTGTATTAGAATGCGAACGAACTCTGTGTTTTTCCGCGGGCTTCGCTCGCGTATAGCAAACCCTTTCAGGAGGGAAAGGATTAGCGCGAGATCACGGATCGTTGCAAGGAGGTTTCCCAATTGGCCAATCGTAGTCGTCAGACGTTCATCAAACGGCAAAAAGAGAGGGCCCGCCAGGAGAAGCAAAGGCTCAAGGCGGAAAGGCGCGCACAGCGCAAAGCCGAGCGCACCAAGCCCGAATCCGATTACGGGGAAGACCCGGACATCGCCGGGATCGTGCCCGGACCACAGCCCCAGGCCTGGGAAATGATTGACGTGCTCCCCGAGGACGAAAAGCTGGCTCTCGAAGAAGAGGAAGAGGCGGCTGGCAGTAAAGCTTGATCCGCTTCGAGCCCATCTGGGCGAAGCGACGGAACGTCGATCGGGCTCCTTGACAATCGTCCGGTGCATCCTATATAAAAGAAACGTCTCGTCTTAATAGAGCGGGACTGCGACAAGCACCCCCCAAGCTGATAGCTTCAGCCCCGTCTCGGATGTGGATTTCTTCTTAGTGGCTTTTTGCGGGGGGGGCGTCTTGGGTTCCGAAACCGGTAATGTAGCGGGAGATCGCTCGCCCCGCCCGCTCATCATACGCCCCGCGGCATTCTTGTTGGGGCTCGGTGTCGCCCTCGCGATTCCTCTCGTCACGCCTGCGCAGATGGGTCTGGCCCAGGATGGGCGCGCGGACTTTCGGGTCGTTCGGCGCGTCCGAAAGGACCCGGTTGGGCGGTCGATACCCTTCGTGCCGGCCCTGTCCGCGGAAACCACGAGCCGCCTGTGGGATATCGGATGGGTGCGAGCGCCGCGTGGCGGCGGGACGGGTCTCCGCATCGACACGGAATTCATCGATCCCGCCAATATGGCCTTCGATCGCCGCGCGGGCCGGCTGCTCGCCCTGGATCCCTCTCACGAGCGGTGGATCGACGTGGCCGTCGGGAGCGAGGGGCGGCTCGATCCGGACACTTTGAGGACCTGGGATGCGATGTCCCTGAGATTGGAAAATCCCCGCGGGGTGACCATCGACCCCGATACCGGGGAAATCTACGTGCTCGACTCCGCGCAAGGACAGATCGAGCGCGTCGCGTCCAGCCGCGACGGTGCAATCGGCGGTGCCGAGTTGGGCAGCTCAATCGACCTCGCAAGTCTGGGCATCGCGGGTCCGGTGGCTCTGGCATGGGATCCGGCGGTCGGTCGTTTGCACGTACTGGCTTCTTCCGGGACGCGTCTCTATGAGATCCGCGCCACGGGAGAGGTGGTGGCAGAACGAGACGTCACATCGCTCCGCCTGAACGAGCCTCGGGGGATGAGCTTCGGGCCGAGCGGAGACACGACCGACGACCCGGCAATCGCGAGCTTGTACATTTCCTATGGCGGCGACGAGATCGTCGAGCTTTCTTTTCTGCCGCCTCCAGCACCCGCGATCGCGACGGCGACGTCGTCGCTGGTCCAGACGATCGACACGTCACAGTTCTCGCCCCCGAGCCCCGACACGTCCGGGGTCGTCTATTTGCCTTCGACTGACTCTCTTCTTCTCGTGGACTCCGAGGTCAACGAGACGCCCCTCTACGCCGGGGCCAACGTCTTCGAGACGACGCTCACCGGAAGCCTCTTCGATACATTCACCACCCTCTCTTTTTCGGATGAGCCTACCGGGGTGGCCTACAATCCTGAGAGCGGCCATATCTTCATTTCCGACGACAACATCGTCGAGGTTTTCGAGGTGGATCCGGGCGCGGATGGACAGTTCGGGACCGGCGATGACCTGAGAGATCAATTCGATACCGCGGTTTTCGGGAGCCATGATCCGGAGGGCGTCACTTTCGACACCTGGCGGGGAGATCTGTTCATCGTGGACGGCATGAACGACGAGGTTTACAAGATCTCGCCGGGGGCAAACGGGGTTTTCGACGGGGTGCCGGATGACGGCGGGGACGACCAGGTAGTGTCCTTCGATACCTCGAGTCTCGGAATCACCGATCCCGAGGGCATCGCGTTCGACAGCCACTACGGTCATCTCTACATCGTCGGAGT
>DASPGQ010000076.1 GCA_035620555.1 Vicinamibacteria bacterium | reverse complement strand
CCCCGGCGCGCGGCGTCGATCAGATCGGGCGGGGGAGCCGCGGCCGCGCCGATCGTCAGAAATACTGCCAGCGTCCCGATGGTCATGACACGCCATCCAAGGAGAAGGCTCCCGTGCTGTCGCCGAATGCCGTCATCTCCTCGTGTCCGATCTTCTGCATCAGGCTCACGAAAACGTTCGCCATCGGCGTGCCCTCGGGGGCCCTCAGGTGGAGGCCTCCGTCGAGAGCGCCGTTGGCGTGGCCGAAGAGCAGAAGCGGCGCCCGGCGGTGGTTGTGAAGGTTTCCGTCGGCCATCGCCGAGCCCCAGACGATCGCCGTCTTGTCGAGCAGCGAGCCGTCGCCGTCGAAGGTGTCGCCCAGCTTTTTCAGCAAGTACCCGAGCTGGCCGAGGCGGTAGGTGTTGATCTTGTTGAAATCCAGGATGTCGGCGGGAACGTTTCCGTGGTGCGACGCGCCATGGATCGATTTCGTCGTACCGCTCTCGGGGAACGTTCGATTCGATTGATCGAACCCGGTCTTGAAGGTGATGACCCGGGTCAGGTCCGCCTGCAGCGCGAGCACCTGGAGGTCGAACATCAGCTGCATGTGCTCCTCGAAGGAGTCGGGAACACCCGAAGGTGCCTCGGGCATCTGTCGCTCCTCCCCACCCGCATTGCGGGCTTCGACGAGCTCGATTCTCCGCTCGATCTCGCGGATGTGCTCGGTGTACTCGTCGAGCGCCGCGCGATCCGCGGCTCCCAACGATCGTTTCAACCGCGCAACCTCGGTCGCGATCCAGTCGATGAGGCTTCGATTGGTTCGGCGCCGGGCCGCCCGATCCTCGGGAGTGTCGCCCGCACCGAACAGTCGCTCGAAGACGACCCGGGGCTCGCGAATCGCCGGAAGCGGCTGGTTGGCCGATGCCCAGGCCAGCGACGTCGTGTAGGCGCAGTGATAGTTATAGGCGCAGCCACCCCCGCGATCGATGCCCTCGATGCAGAGCTCGAGCGATGGAAGCGCCGTCTCCCTGCCGAAACGCTGCGCGTGAATCTGGTCGATCGAGATCCCGATATGGATGTCGGAGCCCTGGGTCTGTGTGGGGTGGGACTGAGTCAGAAACACCGCCGTGGTCCGATCGTGATCTCCGCCGATCTCCTCGGCGCGAAACGCCTCCGCCGAACGGCAGTCGGTGTTGCTCACGATCGTCATGTGGTCGCGAAACGCCTCGAGAGGCCTCAGCTGACTGTTGGCGACGAGCTCGAAGTCACGTCCGACGCTTGCAGGAGCGAAGAGGTGCTCGGCGTCGCCCCAGTCGCTCGACCCGGCGGCTCCCATCGACTCTTCGATGCACAGGAGGCGGGTGAATTTCGTTTCGCCCGTCGAAGCTCGGGCGCGTCCCGCGGGCAGCATGGCTTCGAGGAGGGGTAAGGCGACGCTCACTCCCGCGCCCCGAAGGAACGTACGGCGAGAGAGATGCTTTCCGGTAATGAAGCCCATGGCTCTAATTCTCCTGTCCGATCGTCGAGTCTTCCTTCAACGGGACGGCTCGAGCCATCTGGAAGGGGCCGCTCTTCGCGACGCCGAGGATGAACGATGACATCCGGTAACCGTTCGTCTCCGCTTCCGCCACGATGGCCCGAATCTCGGGCTGATCGTAATACTCCACCCGCCGCCCCATCGCATAGGCGAGCAAGTTCGCGGTGAAATTTCTCACGAGAGGAATGGGTCGCGCGAGCAACACGTCGACGAGCTCACGCGGCGTGCTCACCTCGGTGCCGTCGTAGTAAGTCCCGCGCGTGTCGAGCGGCACTCCGTTCTCGCGGGTGCGCACCCGACCCGTCACATCGTAGTTGTCGAGTGCCAGCCCGATGGGGTCCATGAAACGGTGGCAAGCATGACACGTCGGGTTGGCCGTGTGTTGCTCGAGACGCTCGCGTGTCGTCAGACGGCGGCCCCCGGAAACACTCACCGTATCCTCGAACGCCGGAATGTTGGGCGGTGGCGGTGGTGGGGGAGTGCCCATGAGCACCTCCATGACCCATTTGCCCCGCAGCACCGGCGACGTCCGGGCAGACATCGAGGTCAGGAGAAGAACGCTTCCGTGGCCGAGCAGGCCGCGCCGCGTGTCGTCCGGGTACGTGACTCGCCGAAACCAGTCGCCCGCGACACCCGGGATCCCGTAGTGGCGCGCCACGCGCTCGTTGAGAAACGTATAGTCCGCGGTGAAGAGGTCGAGGAGGCTCCGATCTTCCCGTAGGAGGTAATCGAACAGGAGCTCGGTCTCCCGCACCAGATCGTGGCGCAGCTGGCCGGTGAAGTCGGGGTAGAGGTATGGCTCGGGCTGATTGTCCTCGGTGTCCTGAAGCCTGAGCCATTGGGAGGCGAAGCGCGTTGCGAGCGCCTCGGACCGCGGGTCTTCGAGCATCCGGTGAATCTGTTCCTCCAGAACGAGCGGATTGGACAGTCGGTTCTCGGAAGCGAGCTCGAGGAGCGTATCGTCGGGATTGGTGCCCCACAGAAAGAACGACAGCCGGGCGGCGAGATCGGCCTCGCTCAGTGGATAACTTGCCCCGGCGCGAACGTCTTCAGGCTGTTCCTCGAGGCGGAAGATGAAATGGGGACTCGCAAGGATCGACTGGAGCGCGGTGCGGACGCCCAGTTCGAAACCCTCCTCCGCGGAGGCCCGATCGTAGAAGGACATGGGGCCGGCCAGATCCTCCTCGGTGACGGGACGGCGATAGGCCTCGCGGGCGAGCCGGGAGACGATCCTCTCCGCGCAGGGCCGCTCCTCGCCGGGGGATTGGGGATGACAGAAAAAGACCTTCTTCCGGCTTCTCGTCTCCGAGAGGCCCAAGGGGCGGATCGGACCCGTGATCAAGAGCTCGCTCAAATGCGGCAATGCCGTGATGCCGTAGTTCGCCCAGTCCTGCGAGTCCTCGCCGCCGACGAACGACCATTCGTGCGGGCTCAGACGATCTTCGTAGGGACCTTCGATTTTTCGGACGAAGGCAGCTGCGACTCGTCGCTGTCCCGCGCGCACGAAAACGGGCTCCGTCCGGATGGGAACGGTCTTGGCACCGCCGTGCTCGAGAGCGAGCAGCGCCACCCCTTCGTTGTCGATCGAGATGTCGACGTCCTCGAACCCCGTGCCATCACCGAATAGCGTCTCGATGGCGATGACGTACTCGCCATCCGCGGGGAAATCGTGAGTCACGACGATGCCGCCGCGCGTTCCGTAGGGAGCTCCCTCGACGTGGTCCCACGCGTGCTGGGAGATCTCGATCGGATTCGTGTACTTGGCGGTTTGGGATCGCGCGCTGGGATTGCCGACGGCGAGGCGGCTGACCTCGCTCGCGGCTCTCAGATAGGCTTCGAGAAGCGTCGTCGAAAGGCGCTGGGCGGCCGACATGTTGTCGAAGTTGCCGAGGTAGGTGTCTGCGGGAAGCCAGCGACCCGCATCGATCTGAAGTGCGAGAAGATCTTCGACCACTCGCTCGTATTCCGCTCGGTTGAGCCTTTGGAACCGGCGCGTGCCCGGGTCTGGACGAGAGGCCCACGCCCGGTCTACCACCGTCTCCAGGGTCTCGACGAGCCCGAGAAGCACGTCGGCACCCGGACGGTCGGCATCGGGCGGCGGCATCATGCCCGCCCTCAGCTTCACGATCATCTTCTCCGCCGTCTCCGCCCGTTCATGGGCGGCTGCGACGTCGAAGGCCTCGAGCGAAAGATTTCCGAGCAGGGTGTAATCGTTGTGGCAACCAACGCAGTACTGCTCGATGACCCGGTTGAGCTCCGCAGGCGGCGGTGTCGGCGAGCCCCGTCCGGTCACTCCGGCAATGGTCGTCGTTGCGCCGAGGAAGACACCAACGAATGCGGCGCCGGCAGCGAGCCTCTTCATGCGCGACCCTTCCCGAAAATACACGTCTCCCAAAGAACCGCCACCCGGATCGTTACAGATGTAGGCGGGCAGAATCAAGTCGGCTGGAGAGGAGTTGTTACAAATACGATACAGAAGAGGTTTTTAGCGATATAGTATGCCGGGCACGGCGGCGCCGCTCTGCGTCCGCGGGGTGGCACATCGACCGGTCCAACTCGTCAGTGGAGGAAAGAGGAAAATGAGTAACCACGAGCGCGGGCAGTATTCGCGCCTGCCAAGCTTGCGTCCTCTCACGCTAACCCTCGGTGGGCTGCTTTTTCTGGCCATCTCGGCCGAAGCCCAAGGGCCGGGTGTCCAAGATGGTCAGTGGACCTACCTGGGTGGAGATGCATGGCACACGCGATACACGCCGGCGGATCAAATCAACGCGTCCAACTTCGGAGATCTGAAGGTGGCGTGGCGATTCGATGCCGGGAGCTTTGGGCCCAGCACGCCGAGGGCGACTCCCAGCTACGTGGGTGGCAAGCTCATTACCGTGACCGGCGAGCGCCGGCACGTCATCGCCCTCGACCCCGCTTCGGGTGAGCTTTTGTGGAGCTTCACCGAGCCCAATACGTTCCGCCACGAGTACTCGATGCGGAAGGGCTACGGGAAGGGCGTCGCCTACGCCGAGCTCGACGGGCGCGGGGTGGTGTACATCACGACGCCGGCCTTTTTTCTCCACGCGCTGGACGCCGAGACGGGACGGCCACTCGAGAATTGGGGCAAGCCCGTAGACATCCCCGGCTTCCCGAAATCGGGTACCGTTGATCTGGTCTGGGATCTGATCCAGGACTGGAGTCGGTGGCAGGAGTGGAAGAAGCCCTACGACGCCTATCAGGGGATTCCTCTCGAGCTCGGCTACATCACGAGCTCCTCGCCGCCGATCGTGGTCAACGACGTCGTCGTCGTGGGGAACTCCGCCGAGCAGGGATACGAGCAGACGCGAAAAGAGATGGTCCCCGGGGACATCCTCGCCTATGACGCCCGCACCGGAGAGTTCAAATGGAAGTTCCATGTCATTCCGCGTCCCGGAGAGGTCGGGCACGAAACCTGGGAAAACGACGCTTGGAAATGGACCGGGGACGTCTCGTCCTGGGCGCCCATGTCGGCGGACCCGGAGCTCGGTCTCGTCTACATTCCGACCAACGGGCCGACGATCGACTACTACGGCGGTTTCCATCCGGGTGACAACCTGTTCGGCACGAGCTTGATCGCGCTCGACGTCCGAACCGGCGAGCGAAAGTGGCACTTCCAGATGGTGCATCACGACATCTGGAACTACGACACGCCGACGGCTCCGGTGTTGATGGACGTCAACGTCGGGGGCAAGACCATCAAAGGGATCTTCCAGGCCACCAAGCAGGCGTTCGTGTACGCGCTCAATCGCGAGACCGGCGAGCCGATCTGGCCGATGGAGGAGCGTCCCGTTCCCTCGTCGACCGTCCCGGGCGAGAAGCTATCGCCCACGCAACCCTTCCCGACGAAGCCGCCCCCATTCGACCTGCAGGGACGGACCGAGCAAGATCTGATCGACTACACGCCCGAGATCAAGGAGAAGGTGCTTCAGTACGCCCGGGAGAACAACCTCTTCGTCCCGTTGTTCAATCCGCCCGTCGTGGCCGATAGTCCGGAGGCGAACTGGCCGGGCGCCGGCATGGCCTGCCCCGGCGGCGGAGGCGGTGCCAACATCTACAGCCCAGCGGTTGCCGATCCGACCGCCGGTGTCCGGTACGTCTCGTCGAGCAGCGGCTGCTCGACCTACGAGCTCATGCCCGGCGCGGAGTCACCGCTCAATGAAGAGAAGCAGACGGGCACGACACCATCCGAGTGGTCTCGGGCAGCGGGACCCGGTTTCGACCGACGCCGCGGCGGACCGAATCGGCCAGACCGGGCCAGCATCGACGGGCTTTCCATCTGGAAAGGGCCCGTTGGCCGCATCACCGCCTACGATATGAACACCGGTGAGATTCTCTGGACCATTCCCCATGGCGACGCCCCCGAGGAAGAACAGGAGGCCATCCGGAACCACCCGATGCTCCAGGGGGTGGACGGGGTACCGGCCAACCCCGGACGCCGAGGAGTCCCGGTAATGGTCGTTACGCCAACTTTGCTCATCACCGCCGGCCAGGTA
>DASPGQ010000075.1 GCA_035620555.1 Vicinamibacteria bacterium | reverse complement strand
TCGAAGCCGTGCTTCGCCGGGCGCTCGCCAAAGATCCCGCACGACGCACGCCATCGGGTCGCGAGCTCGTCGAGGCGTTGAGGGCCCTTCCCGCCGGCTTGCTTCTTCCAGTGGGGACGACCACGCCGAAAGACAAAGTCGAGCCACGCGCCCCGATCATGCCGCCGGAAGCGCAGTATCGCATGGGCGCCGAGACGCTAAAGAGGTTGAAAGAGGACGGCCGTCCTTTACGGTTTTCTTCCTCCCTCTCATCCAGACTGCGAGAGATGAGCCTTTCCCCGACCGAGGGTTTCATTCTCTCGAGGGTCGACGGGACCTCGAAGGCGAGCGAGATCCTCGCCCTCAGCCCCATGCCGGAGAACGAGGTCGCCGAGACGATCGCAGAGCTCGTCCACAAAGGGCTGATCACCTGGGACGACCCGGACTCCTCCGCGTCCAGCGGGTCCAAGCTCGACCCCGCGCTCGAGAAGGAGCTCGGACGCCTCCTCGATCTCGGCAAACGACGACGCTACTCGGAGCTTCTAGGGGTGGACGTCTCGACTCCCCCACCGCAGGTGAAACAATCCTACCTCGAGCTGATTCAGCGTTTTCATCCAGAAGCCCATCCCAAAGACCTCTCCCTCGAGACCCGACACCGGCTCTCGGAGCTATGCGCCGTCGCTACCCGCGCTCTGACAACCCTTTCACGCTCACGCACCAAACCTCCCGTTCCACCGAAGCGGGTACGAAGCGATTTCGACCGTACCCGGCATGCCTGGGAGATCTTCCGGCGGGCCGAGCGAGCCTATGAGACGACCGACTATTGGGACGCGATCCAGCTCGCTCGTCAGGCAATCGAGCTGGACCAGGAGCAAGCGTCTTTCTACTATCTGCTCGGCCTCGGGCTCATGAAGAACCGCAACTGGCTCAAGGAAGCCGAGGGGCACCTCCGCCGGGCGGCGGAGCTGGACCCGAGCAAAGCGGACTACTTCGGGCAGCTCGCCTCGGTTTACAAAGAGCTCGGCATGGTGGAGCGCTCGGCAACGATGCTCGAGAAGGCCAAGGCCATCGACCCGAACTTCTCTCTCTCATAAAAACGAGAACGGCTTGGCGTTACCGCCCGCTCAGATAGGCCTTTCCCCGCTCCATCAGAGCGGCAAACCCGGCCTCGTCTCCCGCGCGCACCACGGATCGGATTCGTTCCACGGCATAGAGAAGCGCCGCCAGCGCCTCGGTGCCATATTCGTTCAGGGATTGGATCTCGAAGTAGAGTCGAGGGCTCTCGCCAGCCACTTTCTTCGAGACCAGAAGCTGCTCGTCGAATGTGGTGCTCGAAAGCTTCGCCAACTCCGGCGCCCGCTCTCCGCTCTCCGCCAACGCGGTGAAAAAGGCGATGTTGAGCGCGTGGGAGAGACCGAGCACGTATGCGATGAGCCGATCGTGGCTCTCGAGATCCATCTCGACACGAACCGCGAGGGTGGAGCGAAAGAGCTCCCTGGCGGCGTCGGTGGCCTCCCGCACTCCCACATCGACGAAGATCACGTGCCGTCCCGACAGCAGCTCCGTATCCGGCCCGAACATTGGGTGTACCGAGGTCACCTTCGCACCCGCGGCCGCCATCGCCCGCAAACCGTCTCGCACGGGGCTCTTGAGCGAACCGATATCGAAGACGAGACCTCCGGGCGGGCGTCGCGACATCTCGAGAAGAATCTGGTTCGCCACGACGAGCGGTGCGGCGATCACAATCACGTCGTGAGGAAGCTCCATCTCCTTCCAGCTCCGATACGGCTTGGAGGCGGGATCCGCAATGTCAACCAAAAACCCCTGCGATCGCAGGAAGCTCTCGAACCAGCGGCCCATCTTGCCCGCCCCTCCGATCACCAGCGCTCTCTTGCCCGTTCCCCCGGCTACCGTCTTGATCGACTCACGCTCCTGAACCGTCAGGGACGAGCGAATGAGGAGGAGCATCAGCTCCTCGGCCAAACGAGGGGATAGTCCGAGCTCCAAGGCCCTCTCGCGAGCGCGCTCGACCACGTCGCGCTCCTGGGAGAAATCGCGGGTGGGCAGAGCCGCCGCTCGTTTGACGCTTCCGATCTTCGATGCCAGCTTTTCTCGCTCGGCGACGAGGTCGAGGATCTTGCGATCGACTCTGGCAAGGTCTGTTCGCAGCGCGTCGAGTTCGGCATCCATGGCAAACGATTCTCTAACGAGGAGCGCGTTGGTTCAATCCTGTGTAGAATGCGCGGCATGAAATCCTGGTTCGGTCTCGTCGCCCTGCTCTTCCTCCCCATCGACAGCTCGGCAGGCTTCGTCGATCGCGCCATCGAGATGGACGGCGAGAGCTACAGCTACACCGTCTTCGTCCCCACGGAGTGGACCGCGGACAAGCAGTGGCCGGTCGTTTTGTTTCTGCATGGCGCGGGCGAGCGCGGCTCGGACGGGACCGGTCAGTTGAAAATCGGCCTTCCTGCACGAATTCGCGAGCTCGGCGATTTTCCCGCCGTCGTGGTGATGCCGCAGTGCCGCGATCGGATGTGGTGGGGCGATCCGGCCATGGAAGCTCAAACGTTCGAGGCACTCGAGCGGTCGGTCAAGGAATTCAACGGTGACCCCGAGCGCGTCTATCTGACAGGCCTTTCGCTGGGAGGTTATGGCGTCTGGGCGTTCGGATACAAATACCCGGACCGCTTCGCCGCGCTCGCTCCCGTGTGCGGCGGGGTTTTGCCCAACCGGCGCATCGCTCCGCCCGATTGGCATCCGGCATCGATTGCTCCGGACGACCCTTACACCGAGACCGCCCGCCGGGTGAGCGCCCCGGTCTGGGTCTTTCACGGCGACGCGGATCGCCGGGTACCGGTCAACGAGTCGCGCAAGCTCGCCGCAGCGCTCGAGGCGGCGGGCAAGTCGGTCCGCTACACGGAGTATGCCGGTGTCGGCCATGACTCCTGGGACCGGGCCTACTGGGAAGAGGAGCTCGTCCCCTGGTTGCTCTCACATCGAAGAGGAGAATGAACGTGCGCTCACAGATCGTACCGAGTCTCGTAATCGTCGTCGTCCTGGGGGCGAACGCCATCGGGCAAGAGCGTGTGCAGTTCGAGCCCGAGGTCGGATACCCGACGTTCGCCGTTCGCGAGCCAGTGCTTCGGATAAAGCCGAACACGATTCTCGTCTCCAGGACGATGATGGGGGCTTACTACACCAGGGAAGGTGGCGCTTTTCCGGGCGAAGTCGGCCCGTTCTATATCGAAGGGGCGACGACGGACGACACCCTGGTCGTCGAGGTGCTGAAAGTGCGACCCAACCACGACCTCGCTGCCTCGCAAGTGTCCTCGAGCTTCGGGGGGCTAGCGGGTGAAAGCCGGGTCCGGTTCCTCGCGGACCCGATTGGCGAGAGGCGCTACGTTTGGACGATCGATCGGGAAAAGATGACGGGGAAGACCGAGCTTCCTGGAAGCAAGATGAGAGAGATCGAGATCGATCTGCAACCGATGCTCGGCCGGGTAGGCGTTGCCCCGCGGGGCGAGGAGGCGTTTGGCGGATTGTGGCCCGGGGATTTCGGTGGAAACATGGATGCGCCCGAAGTCCGTGAAGGCACGACCGTTTACCTTCCCATCTTCCATGACGGCGCCTACTTGTACTTCGGCGACGGCCACGCGCGGCAGGGGGAAGGAGAGGTCGGCGGAACCGGCCTGGAGACATCCATGGACGTGGAGCTGCGCATCGACCTCATCAAAGGGGAAGCCATCGACTGGCCGCGCCTCGAAGACGAGGAGTTCATCATGGTGGCGGGCAGTGCCCGACCACTGATCGACGCCTTCCGCCTCGCCCACGTGGAGCTCATCGAATGGCTCCAGGCCGACTACGGATTCGACCGACTCGACGCTTACGCTCTGCTGGGCCAGCTCGCCCAGACGACCGTCGCCAATATCGTGGACCCCGCGTACACTGTCGTCGCCAAGTTTCCCAAACGTTATTTACCGCAGTAGCCGTCTCAGGATCTTGCCCGACGGCGATTTTGGGATCGCATCGATGACCTCGATCTCGCGGATCTTCTTGTAAGGCGCCACCCGCTCGGCGACGAAATCCAGGATGGCCTGCTTCGGAATTTCCTCTCTCAGGACGACAAAGGCCTTCGGTATCTCGCCCGCCTCTTCGTCGGGCTTGGGAACGACGGCCGCATCGGCCACCGCCGGATGGGAGAGAAGAATCGCCTCGAGCTCGGCCGGGGCTACCTGGAACCCTTTGTATTTGATGAGCTCCTTCAAGCGGTCGACGATGAAGAAATAGCCGTCCTCGTCGGCATGGCCGACGTCTCCCGAACGAAACCAGCCTTCGTCGTCGATCGCTGCTCGAGTCGCCTGGACGTTGTTGAGGTAGCCCTTCATGACCTGAGGGCCACGGATCCAGATCTCGCCGTTCTCTCCCGGCCCCACATCGAGCCCCGACTCGGGCGAAACGATCCGGCACTCGGTTCCCGGCACCGGCGGCCCCACCGAGCCGGGCTTGATCCTGTCCTCGTCGATTGGGTTGCAGTGCGATACGGGACTCGTCTCGGTGAGGCCGTAGCCCTGAAGGACGAAGCAGCCGAGCCTCCTGGCGCAGGCACCGGCGACGTTCTCACCGAGAGGGGCGGCTCCCGACATGATCCACCGCAGCGACGTCAAATCGTACTGGTCGACCATCGGATGTTTCGACAGACCGAGCACGATGGGAGGCACCAGGTGGGCCGCGGTGACGCGGTATCGCTGCATGAGCTCGAGAAAACCCTGAAGGTCGAATCGAGGCATGGTCACGATCGATGCGCCTTTCCAAAGCGCGAGATTCATGATGACGAGCATGCCGTAGATATGAAAGAAGGGCAGGATGCCGATGCAGACGTCTCTCTCGGTCAAGCCGCCTTCGAAGGCGGCGCTGGTCTGGACGAGGTTCGCCACGAGGTTGCGATGAGTCAGCATTACCCCCTTTTGAAGACCGGTCGTACCGCTCGAATAGGGCAGGGCCACCAGATCCTCTGCGGTATCGATATCGACCTCCGGCGGGTCGCCGTCGTTCTCGAGGAGCGCTGAGAATGGGGTCGCGCTGTCCGAGCCGCCAAATACGAAGATCTCCTCGACGCGAGAACCGCGGCAGGCTTCGCTCGCCTTGTCGAGGAAGGGGGGAACGGTGAGCAGGCGCGTCGCTCCGGCATCATCGAGCTGGCGTCGCAGCTCCTCGGGGGTATAGAGGGGGTTTACCGTGGTCGTCACTCCTCCCAGCCTCGCGACGCCGTGGAACGCGACCGCGTACTCGGGGACGTTGGGCGCGTAGATCGCGAAAACGTCCCCTTTCTCGAAGCCACGGGAAGAAAGCCCCTTCGCCACGCGCTGAATCGCCTCCTCGATCTCGGCGAAAGAAATCGCGCGGCCGCTCGGCCCATCGATAAGAGCCGGCTTCGCTCCGAGACTGCGCGCTCGGGCGAACACGAAATCCGTCAATGGTGAATCGGGAATGGCCACGTTCCCGTGAGGACTCCTGAAAATCATGCGCGCTCCTTCTTCCGAAGGAGCAACCTTAGTCCAGGTGGAATCAGCCGAACAAGCGTTTCAAACGCGAGCCTGGCACGGTGCCGGCGGTGTATCGAGGATGTCCGACACGGTAACGAGAGCGGCCTGGAGTCGGCGCCGATCTTCCACCGGCCCGAGGCAAATGCGTACCGCGTGGGCGCTGGTCGAACGAGCGGCGATGAAGTCCTCGGCGGGCGAGAGCACGACGCCGCGCATGCGTGCCTGTTCCACGAAGTCGCGCACGCACCAAGGCTCGGGAATGGTCAGCCACCCATGCGGACTGGAAGAATGCGCTCGGTAATCGAAGCGACCGAGGATCTGCTTCGCCACTCGCTGTCGCTCGCCGATCTCGGCACGCTTCCATTGCATGACCCGCTCCGCGGTGCCGTCATCGACCCAGCGAACGACGACGTCCGCCATCGACTGAGTCGCCATCAGGATCGTGCTCGATATGGCGGCCGCGAGACGATCCATCATCGGTGACGGCGCCCTCAGAAAGCCGACTCGCAGGCCGGGAGCGAGGCTCTTGGAAGTGCCGGTGAGGTAGTAAAATCGTGAGGGATCGATCGCGAAGCTTACGAGCGGCCGAGAGCCCGGGACCAAGAACCCGTAGCTGTCGTCCTCCACCACGGTCATCTCATAGCTCTCGGCGATGGCCACGATCTCGCGCCTTCGCTTCTCCGACATGACCGCCGCGGTCGGGTTCTGTAACGAGGGCATGCAGTAGAGCGCTTTCGCGTTCGTCGTCGCGCAGGCCGCCTCGAGGGCATCGGGGCGGATGCCTTCGTCGTCCATGATCAGGCCCCGCAGTCGAATATGGAGGAAGTTGGCCAGGGACTTCATCCCCGCATAGGTGAGCTCCGCGGTCAGAACGGTGTCACCCGGGTTCGTGATGGTCGAGAACACGACCGTCATTGCGTGCTGCGCCCCCGCCGTCACCAGCACGTTCTCCGGGGTCGAGGAAGCTCCAAACCATTCCAGGTATCGCGCCCCTGCTTCACGATGACGGCGAGAGCCGTAGGACGATTGATAGGCGAGGAGATCCCATGGATCGCGCTCCAGCATGACCTCGGCCATGCTCGCGGCGAGCTCTTTGGCGAAGGGATAAGGCAGGAGGCTGTTTGCCGTCAGGTCGGTCGCCGACGGCTCGACGTCGTGGTGGTGTCTCAGCCCGAACGTCTCTTTGCGGAGCACAAAGGTGCCGCGCCCCACCTCGCCACTCACCAGACCCCGGCGCTCCGCCTCGGAGTACGCGCGGGTCACCGTGGTCAGAGCGACCTTGAGCTCGTCGGCTAAATCACGCTGCGGAGGCAGCCGCTCTCCCTCGGCGAGTCTGCCCTTGGAGATATCCTCGGCGATCGAATTGGCAATCGCGAGATAGAGGGGACTCTCTCCCCTTGGCAACGTCGGCTTCCATGTCGCCATTGGTACACCCTAACACTTGCCCTCATTGTCGTCAAAGACAATAGTTGGTATGAGCCGCATAACATGTACGACAATAGCAGCAATACAATCCCAGACCGGAGGAAAAACGCACACCGAACCACGTGGAGAGCGCCCGAGGAGTTGCCGAGTGAAGCCAGGACCAAGAGCCGAGAGACGTCGACCGATGCCTCGGCGGGCACGACCCAGCCCAGGCTACCTCCAGGGCTGACCCCTACACACCCCCTCTGCGGCGGCGAGGCGATTTGGGGAAAAGCTAGAAGCGACCCGCATCCACATCGCGGATGAACTGAACGAGACCCTCGAAGTAGACGAGCTGATCGTCGTACATCGCCATGTGGCTGCCACGCGGGCAAAGGAGGTAGCGTCCTTTTGGAAGCTCACCAGCCATCATCTCCATATGGGATGGATCCATCGTGTCGTGGCGGGCGCCTACTACGAGAGTCGGGACCCCGATCTTGCCGAGATCCTGCGTCCGATCCCAGTTGAGGAGCTTTCCGCTCGCTCCGAGCTCGCTCGGCCCTTGCATGGGAACGTAGATATTGTGGTTGATATTCTCGAACGCGCGGTTCACCGGGTCCGGCCATTGTTCGGCCGGCATGCGCAGAACATGATCGACGTAATGATTGGCGATCAGTAGCTCCATGTAGCTGGGATTGTCGTACTCCCCGGCGGCCTCGAGCCGTTTGATCTCTGCCAGAGCCGACTGGTCCATGGCGGGCATCAGCACGGTACGGGCGTACTCGTTGTAAGCGGGAATACTGGCCATCATATTCGAGATGACGAGCCCTTTGAGATGTTGCTGGTATTTCAATGCGTATTCCATGGCCAAAATTCCGCCCCAGGAATGGCCCAGGAGGTAGAAGTTGCTTCGATCGAGCCCGAGCGCGATGCGGACCTGTTCGACCTCTTCGACGAAACGCGGAACCTCCCACAGCTCGGGCTCGTCGGGCTGGTCGCTGTAGGCCGAGCCGAGCTGGTCGTAGTAGTAGTACTCGATGCCGGCGGCGGGAAAGTAGCTGTCGAAGGCCTCGAAGTACTCGTGCGTCGCCCCCGGGCCGCCGTGGAGGAGCAGCACCTTGGTCGTGGGATTGTTGCCGACGCGCTTGGTCCAGACGTGAAAAGTGCCCTTGGGCGTCTCGACGGGAATCCGTTTCACACCACCGCTCAAAACGTCGTCGCGGCCGGTGTAGTCCAAATAGCTCGACGTGATCGCTGGTTCCGGTGGCGAGCCGTTCGTACAAGCTTGCAGGAGCGTCAGGGCAACCAGAGCGAGGGGTATCTTCATCATCATAGTCTCCTCTCTTCTTGTACTTAATGCCGTGGCGGGACCCGCAATCGATCGAGCCGCCACGGCTCGGCCTTTGCGGCGCTTCGCGCCGATCTCGCGGCAGAAGTCTTGGCCACCGCTCGGCAGGCTGGACTGTACTTTTTCATCAGCCTGCCAGGGGGCACAAGCCGAACGGCGAGCTCATTCTGCCCTTTCGGCTCTCAAACGGCAAAGCGAACCACCCGCGTTTGACAACCGCGTGGCATTGTATGGAGACTGGGAAATCGAATGCGACTCGCACTACCGGTCCTCGTCCTTGCCGCCACTGCGGCCGGAGCTCAGAAGATCGAATTCGACTTCGACCGTAAAGTCGATATCTCCCAGTACAGTACGTTTACCTGGAGCAAGGAACAGAAG
This sequence comes from Vicinamibacteria bacterium, assembly GCA_035620555.1. Classification (NCBI taxonomy): domain Bacteria; kingdom Pseudomonadati; phylum Acidobacteriota; class Vicinamibacteria; species Vicinamibacteria bacterium. The sequence continues at coordinate 552 of DASPGQ010000075.1, read as the reverse complement.
CCGGTTGCCAACATGGCGAACCACGTGCGATTCGTCAACGCGATCCAAAAGCAGATGATGGAGCGGGGCTTTCGCATCGATGTCCGCAACCCCGACCTCTTGATCCAGTACACGGTGGATACCCATAGCTCGGTCCAGACGCGCTCGACACAACAGCCTTCGGTCTGGGACCCTACCGACATGAAGGTTCAGATCGACGTGAGCCGGGAGGAGCAGGTCAGTTTGACGATCGAGCTCAAGGAAGCCGAGTCGAGCTTCATGGTGTGGCAAGCGAAAGGTACGTACCCGCTGGGCACGCCCGATCGCTCCGAAAAACAGATCCAATCCGCGGTAGCGGACGTGTTCTCGAAGTACCCGGATCCAAAAGCGACGAAAAAGTAGATCTCCCTCCTAAGCCTTCTTGTCGAACCGGGCGAGACGGTACGATGTCAGCAGAGATACGTCCACGCCGTCGAGTATCTCGATGGCTGCGAGCCGGCCGACGATCGGCGTGAGCGTCACCCCGCTGTGCATTACCGCAAGATAGATGTCCGGCGCTCCGGCCGAGAAGCC
>DASPGQ010000074.1 GCA_035620555.1 Vicinamibacteria bacterium | reverse complement strand
CATCGGCACGGGTCTGGGCCTGTCTTTCGTCGAGCGGATCATCCAGGTGCACGGTGGCACCATACGAGTCGACAGTGAGCACGGCAGAGGCTCCACCTTTACTTTCACCGTGCCCATCGCGACCGAAACCATTCGACCGTTCCCCGGAGGGAGCTCGGCGGGGTTTGGCCGGGACGTTCTCGATACGGCTTCGAAGGCGCAGGTGTCCCATTGAGCCCGTCGAGCAGGAGCACACGCGCGCGGCCGACGCGTCTGGCGTGGATGTGCGCCTGGGGCATCTGCGTGAGCCTTTCCGCGGACGGGTGGAGCGCGGAGCAGAACGACAAGAGACCCGCCTCGTCCGATGAGCGCGCCCTCGGGACCCGTCCGGCGACGGACGACGACGACTATATCGTCGTCGTGACCGACAAGGACACTCCGCTCGACTTCTATCACAAGTATCTCGATGGCGCGGAGTTCTGGCGAGAGGTCACCGAGCACAACCTTCTTCGAGAGGGTGTTCGGGTGATGATACCGGGGCGCATGCTCAAGTCGGAACAGATCCCCACCAAGATCAGCTCGTTCACCGGCAACGTGGAGATCGCGCGGAGCTTCGATTGGGAGTGGGTGCCCGCCGTTCCCGACATGCTCGTACAGCAAGGGGACTGGGTTCGCACCCGAGCCAAGAGCTCGGCCGAGCTCCGACAGGACGACGGCACCCTCATCGCCTTGAGACCCAACACGACGATCATCCTCGAGACGAACGGACGTCTCGCGACCGCGGGCGGCGTGATCCGAAAGACGGAGCTCCGGCTCGAGCAGGGCTCCCTGTTCTCACGGGTGGAGACGCTCGTCACCCCCGAGAGTCGGTTCGTGATCTCGACGCCGGTGGCGACATCCTACATCCACGGTACCGAGTGCCGCGTCAAGGTGGAGCGCGAGGGCGCCACGCGTCTCGAGGTTTTCGAAGGTCGTGTCGATTTCGGCGACGAGAACCGGCAGGTTTCGGTAGAAAGCAATTTCGGTGCTCTGGTCACCGCGGAAGGCAGGGTACCCTGGCAGCCACATGGCCTTCCCCCTCCGCCGGTCAAGCTGTCCTCGCCCACGAACCGGCAGGTCTTGACGAACGACCTCTCGTCCCACGACTTCGTCTGGACTTCGATCGGCCGCGCGGTGCTCTACCACCTGGAAGTCTCGACCGACGCCGAGTTCAAAAACCTCGTCGACGAGATTTGGGTCGAGGGCTCGTCCACTCCGCTTGCGAGCGTGTTTTCGGCTGAGCTCGAGCCCGGCACCTTCTTCTGGCGCGTCTCGGCTGTCGACGACAAGGGCTACGAGAGCGCCTGGTCCTCGACGAGCGAATTCATTTATCCACCCAAACTCCCCTGAGCTAGCTTCCCGAGTGAAGGACGATCGCCTCGATCGGGAGCGCGCCCCGACCACGCCACTCGAGCACGATCTCGTGAAGCCCCCGAAAAGCGGCGGCCGGTAGAGCGATCTCGAGCCGGGAAAGGCTCTCGCTCACCTCGACCGCAGTGCTGTCTGTGACCATCACGCCCGTTGCATGGGGAACCGACAGCCGGAACGTCATTCGGAGGGTCTCACCGCGTTCACGGGGCAGGTAGAGCCTTGCCGTTCCCGGAGAGAGCATTCGCACGCGAGGATCGCGCGAACGGGCGAAGCCGCGACCGAGATAGGGAGCTCCCCTCCCCCCCATGTAGATTTCGGTCGGGGTGACGATGGGGTCCGAAATAGCGCTTCGAAGGAGCTCCCGTCGGATCCGCATCAGCCGTACGTCATCGTTCTCGTAGAGCGTCTCGCTCCAGGGCCAAGTCTCGCCCAGTGGCTCCTGCCAGATGAAATCGACTCCAAAATGCGCAAGAAACCAGGCTCGATAACCGAAATCGGAGCCATGAAAGAACTGGGCCACCGCGTGACGTCGGTAGTCTAGGTCGTCGCGACCCACGAACATGTAGTCATAGCCCACGTAGGGGTCGTACACCACGCGACGGCCGGCGAAATAGGGGAGCATGGACGGCACAGACCGGTCGGCGGGCGCGAGCCAGACCGATTCTCTCGTCGACAGGTCCGCCGCCCGCTCGGCGGCCTCCAGCCGGCTGGCCCCGATGAGGTCGGGCGAGAGAGTCGCGGCATGCGCGAAGTGCTGGACCGTGGCGGGAAGCGCCAGGAGGCCAACGCTCGCCACCACGACCGCGAGGCTCCTTCGGGCAAGAAACGAAGCGGTCCAGAACCACAGCACGATCCCCGCCTGAGAGCCGAACCAGACGACGTCGTTCTGAGCTTCCAGACGAGATAATCCCTCGGCCTCGGCGGGCGCGATTCGAAACAGAAGAACGAGAGAAAAACCCATCAGGGCGAACCAGGCGATCGTGCGGCGCAGGGGCTTCCCCTGCCACAGATCACCCGCCCATTCGCGGAGCCCGAAGAGCCTCAACCCCAGAAAGCCGACGAGCCAGATTGCGAGCGCCATCGCGACTGCCGAAAAGCTCTCCACGGCCTCGAAGCGACCCACGGCCACGAGCGAGGGGATCGGGAGCTCGAAGCCGATCTTCTCCATCGAATAGCGTACGATCTCGAGGGGCCGGAGCGTCACACTCGTGTTCGAGCCTCGTGCCGCCAGCAGCGTATGCACCGACGGCGCCACAGCGAACGTGCAGGCCACGGCGAATGCCGTCCGCATCCGCCGGCCTCCCCAGCCGAGAAGTGCCGCAAGTCCCAAGGAAGCGATCGCCTGCGCCCCGAGAAACAGCTTGACGGTGAGGAGCGAGGAGAGAGAAAAGCCGCCGGCCACGAGAAGACCCCTCCCTCCACCCTCCAGGTAGTCTCCCAGGAGCGCCAATCCGGCGAACAAAAGGGGCAAAGCCGGAAGCAGCGGGTTCGTGAGGAAAACCGACACGAGGGTGACGTCCATGAACGCGAGACTCCAGAAGTCGACCGAGGAGAACGCGAGAAAACCCCACCCGGAGCACAAGACCAGCACGACGGACAAGAGATGTGCCCTTTCGCTTTCCGTGAATCGCCTCGCGAGAAGATAGGCGCTGGCCAGCAGGAGCCCGATGTACAAGCCGGGGCCGAGACGGATGAGACCATCGAACGGATCGACCCCGAAGAAGCGAGCCCAGGCGGCGACTTGCAGGTGGTAGCCAACGTGATAGCCAATCGGCTGGCCCCCGGCCGAGAGAAGCTCCGGGGGGTAGGAAGTCGTCAAGGTCCGGACGACCGCGACGTGATAGAGCACGTCCCGCTGCAGGGCGCGATCCATGAGGAACGCCCCTTCCGCGCCGACCCGGTACAGACTCCCCGTCGTGGCGTAGTACGCAACCAGAATCCCCGAGAGAATCGAGCCCAGAATGAGGCGGGCGCTCAGGGGCACGCCGAGGGGCGCGCGAGTCCGCCACGGCACGACCATCGCTCCGATGCCGGTCATCGTGACCATGCCGAAGTAAACGAGAGGAGAGCCGGAGACGAGGTACGAGAAGTAATAGAGCGATGCGAGCGGCCCCCCGAGGACGAGGGCCAGCACCCAGCGCTCCTCGAGGTCCCGGCCGAGGTCGAGAAGCTTGACGAGCAGGAGGCCGGGGAGAAAATGTGCCGCAACGATCGCGGCTAGCGCCGAAAGGTGAGTCGACAACACGCTCGAATACCATGAGTATAGGCCCCTATGCCCCGGGAACTCTCGCGTCTTCTGACCCGCCGAGCGCTCGCCACGTCGGGGCTGGCCTCTTTCGCACTTTCGCTCATCTACACCTATCCGCTCGTCATCGCACCGCACCAAGCGAACCGTTTCGACAGCCCCGACGCCCTGCTCTCCGCCTGGATCTTGTCCTGGGATCTCCATGCGATTCTGAACGGCAATCCGGCCATCTTTGACGCGAACATCTTCTTCCCCGAGCGCAACACGCTCGCCTATTCGGAGAACCTCCTTGCCGCCGCGCTCCTCGTGCTGCCCTTTCGTCTCTTCACCGACAACCCTGTCCTGCTCTTGAACGCGGCCCTTTTGATGGCGCTCGTCGCCAACGGGATCTCGGGTTTTGCTCTAGGCTGTCTGTTCTCTCGCTCGCGATACGGCGGCGCGCTCACCGGGCTGCTCTTTGCTTTCGCGCCGTTCCACTGGGTTCATATTCCCCATCTCCAGCTCCAGCTCGCCTTTCCCCTTCCGGTGGCGTTCTACTTCGCGAGACGCATGAGGGACGCTCCGGGCGCGCGACCCTTGCTCGGCCTGGCCCTTTCCATCGCCGGGAGCTTCGGTTGCTCCGGCTATTTTGCGCTGTTCCTGGCGACAGCGCTTCCCTTGTTCGTCCTGATCGATCTCGGCGGGATTGAACCCGAACGGCGCGTTCGGACTCTCGCCGGGTTCGTCGCCGCGGCGTTCGCGGCGACGTTGCTATCGCTTCCTCTGGTCCTGCCCTACGCGTCCAAGATGGATGCGGGATATCGCCGCGTGTTGAGCGCCGCCTCGGTGAACTCAGCGACGCCCACGGCATATGTCACCAGCGTCGCCCGTCTCCACCACGTTCTTCCCGATGAAGAGGAGCCGTTCTTCCCCGGCTTTGCCGCGAGCGGGCTCGCCGCTCTGGCCTTGTGGAGAGCGGTCCGCAAGAGGGAATCGAGACACGACGTCCTGTTGTGGTCTCTCGTCGGGCTCAGCGGGATTGCGCTGTCCTTGGGTCCCGACCTCGGGCT